>JBNGDP010000001.1:0-22583 GCA_049975345.1 Oceanipulchritudo sp.
TGAAGCTGTTGTCCGACTCCTTGTCGCCTTCAACATCACCATCCCAGTGCAGATAGGACATATCCACGAAGCCCTCGAGAGCGATATTCTCCGTCAGGCTGATTGCAGCGTTGACGCCGGTAAAGGCGGCAAGCATGGCAGATACAAGAATGAGTTTGTTTTTCATCTGTATTGTTATTGTAGTTTAGTTTGTTTGTTTTGTTTCCCAGCGAGCTGGCAGACAGTCACGTGCGCCGCCTGTCAGTTCACTCGAAATCCGGTTTCTGGAAGGAAACCACGCTTCCGTCGCGGAAGCTGACCTTGCCCCGGATGCGGTTTCCCTGGATGTTGCCCTCGTAGAAATAGACAAGATCCACCTTTGGCTTGAGCGAGCGCACGGTGCGCGTCGGCTCCCCTAAAATATTCACCACCTCTTCGGGCGACAGTCCGTTCTTCACGGACTGCCACGGTTCGGGGCGGGTCCAGGCCTCGTTGACCCAGGCATGACGGACGAAGGGATTCAGCTTGTCCACCGAGACCCAGGATTCCTTCTCCTGTTCGGCCGCCTCGACCCGTTCCTTCACCTGCGCGGATTCGGCCTCGGCATCCGCCAGGCGCGCCTCCAGCGCGGATACGCGCGCCTCCAGGTCCCCAACCCGCTCCTCCATCGTCTGCGCATGCGCGAAAGCCGAAATGAAGAGCGAAGAAGAGACGAGGACCACACGGTTAAAGAGCACCCTCTTTTCAGTCCTAACCATAAAAAACTTTCGTAATCGTACTGAGAGAATTCCTACAGGCAAGCTTTTTCCGGACATATTTCTGGGCTTTACCCCCCATGGGATTCAACGGGATTTTTCCTTCATGGAAAAGGCACGCGCCCGAAGGGCGGACGCGTGCCCTGTGAAGTATTGAAGAACCGCTACAGATTTAGAAACCGGCGGTGAAGCTGGCGGCAAGGGTGAACTTGCCCTTGCTGCTGTCCGTCACCAACCCGTCATCCGCGTCCGTTCCGTAGTAGTTGACGCCCACGCTGGCGGAGGCGTTGTCGGTGAAGGTGTAGACATAAGCCGCACCGGCACCGTAGTAAAGGTAATCATCCCCCTCGTCGGGGTCGACGTACCCGACGTATGCGGACAGGTCGATCGAGCTGGTTTCGTCAACCTCGATGATGTAACCGCCGGAAGCTTCAATGGTGAAGGTTTCCAGGTCGTCATCATAGAACACATACACGGCCGGGCTCAGGGGAACCTCGAAGCTGAGGCCGCCGTAGATCTCGATGGTGTCCTCCCAGTCACCGTTGGTGTAGGTGTAGTAGGTAAGCCCGACATCGGCGCTCAGGGTTTCGTTGATGCCGAAGGAATAGCCGCCGTAGAGGTCGACCTCGGATTCCAGCTCCTCGTCATCCTCGAAGGGCAGCGCGGCCCAGACACCGGCGTAGAAACCGCCGTAACTGACGTCGACGGAAGGGGCGGCATACTCGTCGGCCAGGCGGACGCCGCGGAAAATGTAGTCAGATTCCCATGCCAGGGTGGAACTGATCGACAGTTCCTCACCGGAGGCCAGGGAAGCGACACCAAGAATGCCACCAAGGATAGCAATCGTCTTTTTCATGATATTCAGTTTGTTTGTAGTTGTGGTTTTCAGTCTTGAACAACCTCCCAATGACAGGGATTGATTGAAAAATGTCAATGTTGAAAAGCCGGTTCCGTTCCAAGTCGGAAGACCGGGGGATTTTTTTTTAAATCTTCCTTACAATCGGTAGGACTCCGAAATGGCCGCAGATGGTTATTGTCAAGCGGGGGGATTTCGGGCAAGCTGGCGGCATGATGCAATCGAGTGTGACAGCGGAACCCGTCACGGATCAATTGACGCAATTGAAGCGGTACACGACCGTGGTGGCGGACACCGGGGATTTTGAATCCATAAGGAAATACGAGCCGCAGGATGCCACGACCAACCCGACGTTGATCTACAAGGCGGTCCAGATGGAGACGTATTCCCATCTTCTGGAAAAGGCGGCTGAAATGGCGGAAAAAGAGGGCAATCACGGGACGGTTCTCGTGGAAAGCGTCCTGGACCATTTGTTGGTATTGTTCGGGAAGGAAATCCTGAACATCATTCCGGGCCGGGTTTCCACGGAAGTGGATGCGCGCCTCTCCTTCGATGTGCAGGGAACCGTGGAAAAGGCCCGCCATGTCATCCAACTCTTTGACAGCCAGAAAATTGACCGCAGCCGTGTGCTGATCAAGATCGCCGCCACCTGGGAGGGCCTGCAGGCCGCCCGAATCCTTGAAAAGGAGGGCATCCACTGCAACCTGACGCTCCTTTTCTGCCTTGTCCAGGCAATCACGGCAGCCGAGCATGGATGCACCCTGATCAGCCCGTTTGTCGGGAGGATTCTCGACTGGTACCGGGCGGAAACAGGGGCCGAATACACATCGGAGAACGATCCGGGGGTACAGTCGATCACCCAGATCTACCATTATCTGAAGCACTACGATCTGGAAACACAGGTCATGGGGGCCAGCTTCCGCAATATCGGTCAAATCCGCGCCTTGGCGGGATGCGATCTGTTGACGATCAGTCCCGAATTGTTGGAAGATTTGAAGAATTCCGGGGAACCCCTCGAGCGCCGCCTTTCCGTCGAAAGGGCCAAAGCCGAACCCATCCAGCGGATGGAAATCGATGAAAAGACCTTTCGCTGGCATCTGAATGCCGACCCGATGGCGACCGACAAACTGGCTGAAGGGATCCGGAAATTCGCTGCGGACACCGAGAACCTGACCGACTTGATCGACAGGGAAATTATTGATTAACAATAGTTTAAACAAAAATGATCATCCATCTGGTCTTTTTCAAGATGCTTCCGGCAGCAGAGGGGGCCGGCGGCCCGGAAAACGCGGAAAAACTCGCTGCCATGCTCCGGGCCTTGCCTGGAAGCATCCCGGAACTGGTTGAACTGGAGGCCGGAACCGATTTCAGCCGGAGTGCCGCCTCATACGACCTCGGGCTCCTCACAAAATTCCGGAACCGCGAGGATCTCGAGCGCTACCGGGTCCACCCGGAGCATCAGAAAGTGGTCGAATTTGTCCGGAAGACGACCGGGGACCGGGCCGTGGTCGATTTTGAGACCTGAACAGGAACCCTGATCCCCTTCATCCCCTTCATCCCTGATGAAACAACCGCCTTTGAGCGGCGGGGGGAATTATCAGGGATGAAGGGGATGAAGAGGATTATATGAGCACTTGAAAAATATGCGCCGGGCTGCGGCGGGGATCGAGCTGGACAAAATTCTGGGTGCCGCGCCAGTCGTACTCGGGCTGGACCGGATCATATAAGTCCTTGACCTTGAAAGCCTTGTCTGGACCGATCCCCATTTCCCCGAGGGGCAGCAGGAGGTTTCCGGACTGGGTATGGTGCCAGTCAAAACTGACTACCATGAGCAGCTGATCACGCCGGTCCGGAGTCTGCTTCAAATAAGCGAGGATCCGGGGATTATCACAATCAACAAAGCGGATGTTTTCGGTGCGCTGAAGAGCGGGATGGGTGTTGCGGGCGTGGTTCACGCGGGCAATTTCGTTCTTCAGGTTGCCCGGGCGGTCCCAGTCCCAGTTTTTCAGCTCGTATTTCTCGTTGTGATTGTACTCCTCCTTGCCGGGAAACGGCTCCTGTTCCATGAGTTCGAAGGCGGGGCCGTAGATACCCGTGTTGGAGGAGAGGGTTGCGGCGAGGATATACCGCGCCATGAAGGTGGCACGATTGCCATGCTGGAGGTCCTCGTGGAGAATATCCGGGGTGTTGGGCCAGAAATTCGGTAAAAAAAAGTCTTTCACATCCGTTGAGGTCAATTCCTCGACATAGGCCCGCACCTCCTGCGGGTGATTGCGCCAGGTGAAGTAGGTGTATCCCTGGGTAAAGCCGGCCTTGGCCAGCCGGTACTTGCGCTTGGGCCGGGTAAAGGCTTCCGAAAGGAAGAGAACTTCCGGATGCTCCCTTTTCAGTTCCATGATGCACCAGCGCCAGAACTCCATCGGCTTGGTATGGGGATTATCAACCCGGAAAATCTTCACCCCGGCCTCAATCCAGAAGTCAAAGATGCTTTTCAACTCCACCCAGAGGGCTCTCCAGTCCTCCGTTTCAAAGTCAAAGGGCAGGATGTCCTGGTATTTTTTGGGCGGATTCTCGGCATATTGCACGGTCCCGTCGGGGCGCCATTTGAACCATTGCGGGTGCTCCTTGACATACGGGTGGTCCGGGGCGCATTGGAACGCGATGTCCAGGGCCACCTCCAGGCCGTATTCCCCCGCTTCCCGCAGCAGGTTCTGGAATTCCGCCATGGTTCCCAGTTGGGGATGGATCGCCTTGTGGCCGCCTTCCGCCGAACCGATGGCCCACGGGCTGCCCACATCGGTCTCCGCGGCCTCGAGGGCATTGTTCCGCCCCTTGCGATGTATCCGCCCGATCGGATGGATCGGCGGGAAATAGACCACATTGAAGCCCATGCGGGCGATCTCCGGAAACCGCCGGGCGGCGTCCTTGAAAGTGCCGTGGCGGGTGGCGTCGTCCGCGCAGGAACGGGGAAAAAACTCGTACCAGGTGCTGAAGTAGGCCCGCTCCCGCTCGACCATGAGGAGACAGACATGGCTGGCGGTCTGCCTTGAGCGGTCCGGCCATGCCCGGATCTTTTCATAAAATTCACGGCTGCGGACCAGCGACACCTTCTGAAGGAGGTCACGGGAATGGTCCCCGATGAAACGGGCCCATTCCCCGATCTGGCGGGCATCCCCGCCTGTGGCCCGCTCCGCGGCCTTGGCGACCAGCCCGGCCCCGATATCGAGCTCCACACCGATGCGGGGGTCACCCGCGTCCGATTTCTTGACAAAGCCGATGTGCCAGTTGCGAAAAGGATCCGACCAGCCAAGGACGCGGTATTCGTGGAGGCCTGGATGATCCGGTGAAAAGGATCCCGAGAATTCGTCGTTGCCCAGGTCCCGCATCGGGATTTCCTGCCACCGACCCCTGCCCTCGGGTCGGTAGGAGAGAACCACATCCAGATGGTCGTGCCCGTCCGCGATGACATGGGCAACCACATGAAAGGACTGCCCCTCGGGCCGCTTGACTGGAAACTGGCCCCCGCCGACGCAGGGCTGGATCTGGTCCACTACAACGCGGGCGGGCCCGGGGTATTTCTCGAGGGATTTCATAGGGAAGCGTACAAATCCACCGTCTTTCGGGCGATGGCGGACCAGCTGAACGTCTTGATGGCGCGTTCACGGCCCGCCCTGGCAAAGGCCGCGCGCCGGTCCGGATCGGCCATCAGGCGGTTGATGTTGTGGGCGAGATCCTGCGCGAAATGTCCGGGTTCCAGAGGAGTAAAGGGCGACTCATGGAGTTGCGCGACCGGGACAAGGAAGCCCGTCTGGTCATGCACCACGACTTCCGGGATCCCGCCAACACTGGCGGCGACGACCGGGGTTTCGCAGGCCATCGCTTCGAGGTTGATGATCCCAAACGGCTCATAAATCGACGGGCAACAGAAGACGTCCGCCCCGGAATAGAGCTGGATGACCGTCTCCTTGTCCACCATTTCATCAATCCAGAAAACGCCTTCGCGGTTTTTGCATGCCTGCTCCACCGCGGTCCTCATCTCGATGGCGATCTCGGGTGTGTCGGGAGCTCCCGCGCAGAGCACGACCTGAAAACCCGGATCCATGTGCCGGATCGCCTCCACCAGGTAGATGATCCCCTTTTGCCGGGTGATCCGGCCGACAAAGAGCACGAACGGTTTCCGCGGATCAACGCCGTACTTGCGCAGGGCCGGGGAGGGATCCACTTTCCGGTATTCGTTGGGATCAATGCCGTTGTAGATGATATGGACCTTGCCCGGATCCACATGGAAATGCTGCAGCACATCCTTGCGGGTCCCTTCGGAAACGGCAATCACCGCATCCGCCATCTCGATGGCGGTCCTTTCCACCCAGCAGCTGAAATCATAACCACCGCCCAGTTGCTCACGCTTCCACGGCCGGAGGGGCTCCAGGGAATGGACCGTGATCACCAGGGGAATACCATAGTTGAGCTTGGCCATGATCCCGCCCAGGTGCGTGTACCAGGTATGGCAATGGACGATATCCGCATCGATTTTCCGGGTGTTGAAATCGATCCCGCGCCTGGCTGCGCCAAAGACGCTGACCAGGGGCTTCGGACAGGTATAGCCGGCGGTGTCGACCTGGCTGCCATGGACGGAAAGGTTCGGACCTTCCATGTCCTGATCCCCGAAGCAGCGCACCTCAACGGGCAGCAGTCTGGAGAGTTCCCGGCTGAGATAATCGACATGCACCCCGGCACCGCCGTAGATGTGAGGTGGATATTCGTTCGTCAATAAAAGGGCTTTCATCAGACCTTCTGCTCCTGCTCTGGCTCGTGCTCTGGCTCCTGCTCCTCCGGCGGAAGCTCATACTCCAGACGGATACTGAAAAGCTTCACCAGGACCAGCAGGCAGATGACCGTCAATCCAAGCACGACCCAGCCTGTAAAGTCATGGACATTGCCAAGATCCATGCCGAAGAGCACAACATGGGACTCAAGCCCGTCGGGCCCCTTTGCATAGGCCCATGCCGTCAGGAACAGGCTGCGGAAGATGTTGTTGATAAAGGCGAACAACATGGCCGTGGCCACCAGGAAGACTTTCTTCCAGAAACGGCTGAAATAAACCGCGCCCAGGAATGAACCGGCAAAGAGGCAGGCGGTGAGGGAGCGGATTCCCGAGCAGGCATCCTCCACTCCCACATCGCCGAGGGGCAGCTTGAGCACACTGCCCTCCCGCACCACGGCGAAGCCGAGGATGTCGAAAACCTGGTAAACCACGATGGCCACCTTGTTCATCAGGAACGTACGGATGATCTTGTCGATGGCCCCGAACATGGGCACCGAAAGCATCCAGATGAGGGCAGGAAAAAGGAAAAGCATGGCGAGCTGCCACCGTTCGGCCAAGGGGATCTCCTCCCCGTTGGCCCGCTTGTCAAAGTAGAACCAGGCTCCCCCCAGCACGATGTTGGCATAGCCGAAGGCGAGAAAATTGGAGGTGATCAGGTTCTGCCCCTCCATCGCCCGGTACAACAACCCGGCGAAAAAGCACAAAAGTCCCCCGCCCAGCATCAGGACGGATACAAGCCCCAGGCCGGGCTTCAGGAATCCCGCTCCGGCCCGGCCGGGATTGTCGTCCTCACCGCCCGAAACCAGCCCCTTGGAAAGCCTGGGCCAGCGTTCGTACAGGACATAGGCCACAAAGAGGGGCACAATGAATCCAAAGGCGTATTCATCCCGGATTTTCCACCAGAAGTGCTGGTCCCAGATCAAATAGGCGGACAATGCGGCAAGGGCATAGGCGGCCCACCGGGTCGAAGATGGAAGTTCCAGGAATTTCATGGGATAAAATCTCGGGCACGTTGGCAAATGCCTTGGCCGAATACAAGACTGAATGGCCCTCATCGGATTGTCAGGGGACGGTCCGGGAAGCCCAATTTCGCCGAAAACCCCATTTTTGCTTGCCAAGGGGGGATTGGTGGCCTTGCTTCTCCCGCTTATGACTACCGAGGAAACCCGTCAGAAGAACCCGTTGGATCTCACTCACCACGATGTGGAGATCCTTTCCCGCCATGTGACCGATACCGGCAAAATCCTCCCGCGCCGGATCACGGGACTCACCGCGCGCCAGCAGCGGCACATCACAAAGGTCATCAAGCAGGCCCGCAACCTGCTCCTCATGAAATAAAGGGGGGGCGCCCCCGGCGGAACCCCGGCGGTTCTCATGGCACCCCACAGTGCGGATTTTTACCGAAAGGCTCCCCCGGACCGGGGAGCCTCTTCTTTTATCCACCCGCCAACACCGGCCAACATCGCCTTTTTCGCGGAAGCCCTGAAGGCCGGATGCCTCGTCGCCATTCCAACCGAGACAGTCTACGGGCTCGCCGGCCTAGCCCTGCGGGAAAGCGCCTGCCGCTCCATCTTCGAGGTCAAGGGACGCCCCCTGGTCGATCCGCTGATTGTCCATGTCGCCAGCCCGGACTGGGTGGCCCGCCTGGCGGAAATTCCCGATGAATTCAAGCGGCTGACGGAGGCCTTCTGGCCGGGCCCGCTGACCCTGATCCTGAGGAAAAAGCCGGTGGTTCCGGACCTGGTCACCGCCGGCCATGAGACCGTGGCGGTCCGCATGCCCCGCCAGCCGGTGGCCCATGCCCTTTTGGAAAAGCTCGGACAACCCGTTGCCGCCCCGAGCGCCAATCCCTTCGGTTATGTCTCCCCCACCCGACCGGAGCATGTCGCCGAATCGTTCGGTCCACAAGTCCCCTTCATTCTCGACGGGGGCCCCTGTGAAATCGGCATCGAATCCACCATCCTCGATCTCTCCCGCCCCGGAACCCCCTCCATCCTACGCCCCGGCGCCATCACGGAAGAAAATCTCAAGCTCAAGCTCCATCTCCATCCCAACCTTGATCTTAATCCTAATCGTAACCACGCCCCTCCCGCCCCCGGCACCCTCCCCCGCCACTACAGCCCGGCGACCCAACTCCTGCTCTTCCCCTTCAAATCCTCCCCCGTCGCCGCTCCCCGCGAAGCCGTCGTATACCTGCAGCGTCCTTCCCCGCCCGTCTCCCGGGACACCTACTGGCTTTCCGAGGACGGTAACCCGGTGACCATCGCCCAATCGCTCTTCGCCCTCCTGCGGCAACTGGACCACGCGGGGCACCCCCGCATCCATTGCGAATGCCCCCCGCCGCATTCCACCGGCCTCCTCCTCGCCGTGCGCGACCGCCTCAACCGCGCCGCCGCCCAATAAAAAGCGGGCGGTCCGTCAAGGAACCGCCCGCGGGGGAAATATCCTCTCAACGATGGCACTTACCGCATGATCCAGGCATCCCCTGAATAGTCGTAGTACACCCGCGTCCCTTCCGATTCATAGGGAAGGTCAACGACATACAACCACTGATGGGTCCGATCGCTGTAGACATTCGGATAGGTGCCATCCCGGGTCCACATCCAGCCCATGGACCGGTCGTAGTACCAGAGATTGTCCTCGCTCTGGCCCGTGGTCTGGAAAGCGATCCATCCCTGGACGGAATGGAACATCCACGGTTCGGAACTGGTATTGAAGGTTCCAAACCAGTCGCTCTCCTTCCAGCCGAAGGCGAAGTTTTCCAGTTCCGTGAAGGTGCCTTCGAACCGGTCCGCGTAGGGTCCTTCCGGGTCCGTCACTTCGGCCACCTGGGCGGCGAAAAGCTTGGCAGCCAGGGTCGAAACTTCCTCGTCCGTTGGAATAATCCGCAGGAAGTTGATCAACAGGGAAGCCGCATCGGCCTCGCGCAGGAAGGTCTCATCCGGTGGCGATCCCAGATCCCACTGGAATCCCATCTTGGTTGAATACCAACCGGTGCCAGGAATGCTGCCGATTTCAACATCGTTTATGAAGTCAGCTGTATATCCATCCCTGCCCGTAACCTTGAAGAGAATGGTTCCAAGTTCGAGCTGATCCGGCGTGGGCGGCTCCAGGAACTTCAGTTCCCAAAGATAGGAGACATAATCCGCGATTTCCGAGTCCGAGGAGAGGATCTCCGGGACACCATCGGGATTAACCTCGGCCTTGTACTGTTCCTCGAAGGTGATCATGAAGGTTGTGACCAACGCCTTCAGGGAGCCGTCCCGTACCGTGCCGGTGTCGGTTTCCAGCTCTTCCCGGCTCGGCCACTGGCCAAGGAGAATCCGGTTCGCCAGAAGGGCACCGCGCACCGCGTCGTAGTCGCTTTCCGCCAGGCCATCGGCGGGATCAATCAGTTCCCGGACGAACCGGTCACGGGTCAGGTCCCCGCTGTCCAGCCGGCTTGTGTAACTCGCTTGCTCTTCCGGGGTCGGATTCCGCATCAGGAGATCAAGGAACGTCTGCAACACGAAGTCGGAATTGGAACCCAACGGATCCGGCAAGCGAACACTGATTTCGATCGGCTCGCTTTCGGACATCAGTCCGTTCACATTGGTGACCCGCGCGCTGAAGGCGTAGGTTCCCGGACTGTCCGGTACGAAAGCAAACGCTGCCGGCGATTCCTCGGCAAAAGCCACAGGATCCCCGGCGAGGAGCAACTCGATCTGTTCGATTCCCTTTTCATCATAGGCGGTCACCAGGAAGTTGATGATCGTTCCGGCGAGTGCCTTTCCGCCGCTTACATCACTGGTGAAGCTGAGTATTTCCGGGACGCTGCCGTCCACCCCCGTGACGAGGACTTCCGCGGATTCCGTTGTCAGGCCCGTGTCGCTGGTCGCGACCGCGGTGATAACATTCTGTCCTTCCTGGAGGCTGACACCCGCCAAACGGTAGGGCGCGTTCGTGTCGGTCCCCTGCAGGGCACCATTGAGGTAGAATTCCACCCTGGCGATGCTACCCGCCGGCTCTCCCGCCGGTTCGGAAGCCGCCTGGGCGGAGGCCGCCAGTTCAATCGACTGCGTGATATCGTAGCTGGTGTTGTTCAGCGGACTGGTCACCGAGACAATGGGCGGGGTGCCCCGTGTCGTGTTGACCTCGATCGTGTCACTGCGTGTCACATTTCCGGCGCTGTCGGTGGCTTCGGCGTAATACCGGAAGCGACCGAGGCTTTCCAGGACATCCGTCTGCTCCAGCGGGATCGCCACACTGGACTCGATCACCGTCCCGTCACGGTAAAGCCGCACCGAAACGAGCCCGTTGTCGTCCGTGGCATCCATGGTCCAGGTGACCACCTGGCCGATTCGGGCGATCGAGTCAGGCAGGTCGTTGCTGAAGTCAAGGAACACCGGCGGATCATCCACGACAACAGTGAAGGTAACCGGCGAGGCCGTTTCTCCAAGATTTCCACTGTTATCACGAGCCCGGGCGGTAACTTCATAGGAACCGGAAGCCGGAGGCGTGTATTCGGTCTGGTACGGTACACTCGTCAAGACACCTCCGACAGGGAGGCCGTTGACATAGAAGGTGACCTCAGCGACCGTTCCATCCGGGTCGCTGGCGGTGGCCCGCAAGACGACGGGTGAATTCTGAGGCACGGTCGAGCCGTCCTCGGGTGCCGTGACCGTTATGGTCGGCGGTTCCCCGACCACCACCGAGATTGGAATCGGATCCGACTGCGTTTGCAGTCCTCCCCTGTCGGTGACCACCACGGAGTAAACATAATCCCCGAGACCCGGGGGAGTGTCCGTGACTTCAAAGGGCGACCCGGCGCTTCCGGACAACGCGATTGGCTCGCCATCCCGCAGTAACTCCACGGTCTGGATCGGGCCGCTGTCATCCACGCTGATGGTGAAGGTCAGGATTTCACCGGCGAGGGGATCCGGTTTGGCCGGCGACTTGTTCGGAAACATCACTTCCACCTCGGTGATCACCGGCTGAACATTGTCCGTAAGGGAAATGGTCTCAATATTGGAAACCGTTGTCACCAGGGTTCCATCAAACAAAGCCTGGCGGGCCGTGGCGAAGAAGGTCACCTCCCCGCTCAGATTGGCCAACCAGGAGAAACTGTACGGTCTTTCCGTTGATTCCCCGATGGGTTGACCATTCGCATAGAAGACAACCGCTTCGGGAGGATTGACAAATCCCTCCGTGCTGGCCCGCAGGCTCAGCAAGCTGCCCTCCTGTCCGGAGGACGGCACGGTTAGGACCACCTCCGGTGTCAGGGTGATCACCCTGGCGGTAACCTGGAGATTGACGTAGGTCGAAGTAACGACGTTGCCGCTGGAATCAGTGGCGATCCCGTTGAGGGCGAAATCACCCTGCTTTTGGGTCGTGAGGACATGCGTGAAGGGGGCCTGCGCATCAACACCCACGCTGCTCCCGTCGACAAAGAATTCCACCTGGTCCACCGTTCCGTCCAGATCCTGGGCATCCGCATAAAGGAGGACCTTGGAACCGACCGTCAGGTTGCGGTCATTCGGCAGTACGTCCAGTGAGATGGACGGCAGAATGCCGATGGCGGGGTTGACGCTGACATTGACCGGGGAGGAGATATTGACAGGGGTGACGATCACCCAGTCGTCATCGTCCTCATCGCCGTCATGGTCATACAATCTCGTGTTCAACAGGGTCGCCGCGGTCAGTTGAATATCACCCGTGCGGTCCGGAATCCAGTCCAGCGTGTAGATGGTCTTGTCGAATCCGGTGGCGGGATAGTCCCGGCCAATCTCGACGCCGTCGGCGTAAAACACAACCGAGGCGATATCGCTGACGGCCCCTCCGGAGACTTCAACCCGGATGGGCGCGCGGGAGCCAAGGGTGAGGTTTTCATCCTGTTCCAGGCTGATGATGTCGATCGACGGTTGATCGACCGAAACATCCGAAATGTAGAGCGGACTCAGATCATAGGCCCGGCTGTTTCCATCACTGTCGAAGGCGACGGCCACAAGTTCGTAGAAATTCGTACCAAAAAGGGTCTCCGGATCCACGATCACCGAATAAGGGGGCGAAAGGTCCTCGGCCAGAAGGGCGCCGTTGAGGAAGAACAGGACCTTCAAATTTTCCGGATCGTCATCAAAGGCGTTGGCCCGGACCATGACACGGCTGCCAGGAGTTATGTTGCCGGAGCCTGTCACACTCAATGTGACCCGCGGGACGATTCCCACCGGTTGGACAACCGTCACCTCCTTTGAAGTGAGGAACTGGTTTCCGGAATTGTCGGTCACAAGGGCGCTCAGGGTGTAAATGCCCTCGCTTCCGGGAGTCCAGAAGTTGGTAAAGGGCTCTTCCATGTCAGGATTGGAGGGCCGCCCCGGAAGCGGGAAACCGTTGACGAAGAATTCCACTTCCGTCACGTACCCGTCGGCATCACCGGCCTCAACCTCGATCAGGACATCCGAGCCAACAGACGGGTTCGGACCTGACGGTTCGACAATTTCCGCAGTCGGCACCTGGGTTGGATTGACTGTGACAAAAATCTCATCCGATGCCGCTACTCCTGCAGTTCCCGGTTCATAAGCCTCCACCTTGAGGGCAAAAGTGCCGACGCTCTGTGATGTCCAGGACTGTCCGTACGGATACGTGTCGTCCTCTCCAAAAAGGACGCCGTTCGCATAGAATTTCAGCTCGAGCTCACTGCCTCCCGTTGAAGTGGCCGATGCAGTGAGAATGACGGGGCTTCCGACACTGACTCCGGCACCGTCTGCCGGGGAGGTGATCTCCACGGTCGGTAACTGGGAGGTGTTCACGCGCACGGAAACCACCCCGGACTGGATACGTTGCCCTGTATTGGTTACCATTTCGGCGACAAGGCGGTAGAGTCCCGGTGACGGTGGTTGGAAGGATACGGTATAAGGGTACGTCGTGTCGGGCGGGATCTCCTGCCCTTCAAGGTCCTTCACCAGTTCCCCGTTTTCATAGAAGCGGACGAAATCAATCGTCCCCAGGGGATTGTCCGCCTCCACCTGAATGGCGATCGGGTTCAGGACCGTTTGCTCCGACCGGTCAAGGGGATCAACGATGGCGATCAAGGGAACCCCCCCGGGTGCCGTATCCGTCACGCTGACAGTCAGAGGATTGTCCAGATTCGTGATCCTCCAATTGTCATAGGTGGCGTCGGCCGGATCAATCTGCACAATTCGCGCGTTGAGTGTGTAATCGCCGGGAGCATCCGGTGTCCAAGTAATGCCGTAGACATTTTCTTCAGCTCCCAGAGGAGCGTCCGTACTGCCGATAAGCACCCCGTCGGCAAAGAAATCCACCCGGTCGATGGGAATCAGCCCGCCGTCGGCGGTGGCGTAGATCCCCATGGTCTGTCCGGTGGTTCCATTCTCGAAGGGCACATACACCTCGCCCACCGGAAGCGGGCGCTCCAGCGGTCCCACGTCAAGAGGCAGGGGAACACTGAACCCGCTCTTTCCATCGTTGTCGACGGCCTCCACGACAATACTGTAACTACCCGGTGCATCCGGATTGAAGAAGATCGAATAAACATCCCCGATCTGTCCTGTCGCGGGCCCGATATCCTGCCCGTTGATGTAGAAACGAACTTCGGAAATGCTCCCATCCCCGTCCGTGACCACCGCATTGATAAACATGGAGGAGGCAACTGAAACGTCATTGACGGTATCTCCACCCCCCAGTGGCAGGGGGTGATCAATGTAAGCCCGGGGAATTGTCTCGTCGTAAGGGGCCGCCGTCAAGACCACCTGGCCTGAAGTGGCCTGCAGGGTGGTCGTGCTGGTAGCGGTTGCTTCCAGTATGTACGTTCCAATGGAGGGAAGCTCGACATAGATGCTGAATGAAGCGGAGGATGTTAACGGTGTCGTTGTGGCCACCAGTTCGCCGTTCATCGTCAAGTCAATCTGACTGATCAAACCGTCCGGATCCGTTGCTTGAATCTGCACGGGAAGGGAGGTCCCTGGCAGGTAACTGCTGCCACCAAATGGCGCCAGGATACTGACCGTTGGAACCGCCAGCAGGGCTGATCCCTGGAGCGCCGCGCACACGGCGGCCGCGCCGGCCAGGCGGCGTAGGCGTTTAAAATATGTTTTCATGACTGATATTCCTCTGGTTGTGAATTAACCTTGGTAATTGCGTCGTGCCCGTTCTTTTTCCTTGTCCGGATCCCCGGCCTGTTCCTCGAGGTTGTTCTCGCCGGTCTGCTTGGCGGAATCCAGGAGGTGCAGTTCCTCGCGAAGCTTGAGTTCCTTCTGGAGCTTCTCAACCTCGTCGCGGGACTTGAGGACCTCGTCGTACAATTGCATTTCCTTGTCGTCGGGGGTGAACCCCGGAATGTCCCGCGGCTTGACTCCCATCTCGTGGAGGGTCTTCGGGGAGAAGACGTCCTCGTACGAGGCGCCGCTGGCACTGAGGATCTTCGCGGTGATGAAAACGATCAGGTTGCGCTTTTCCTCCTGTCGGCTGTTGCTCTTGAAGAGCCGGCCCATGACCGGGATGTCGCCGAGGACCGGGACCTTGGATTCCTCGTTCTGGGATTCCGTCTGGATCAATCCCCCGATGGCGAGGGTGTAGCCGCTCTTGATGGTGACCTTGCTGGAGGTTTTGCGTGAGGTGATGATCGGGATCTCGGCACCGGAGGCCCCGCCGAAGTTGACGGTGCCGCTGCGGGTGCTGATTTCCGGCTTGATGTCGAGATTGATGAAACCGGCGCTGTTGATCTGCGGGGTCACGCTCAGGTTGATCCCGATCGGCTTGTATTCAAAGTTGCTGACCTCGAAAGTACCCCGCTCGTCATTGTAGCGGTAGCTGGGAATTGGATACTCCTCGCCGATGTTGATGCTCGCCGCCATGTTGTTCATGGTCACGACCGTCGGGTTGGAGACCAGCTCGATTTCGTCCTGCTGCTCAAGGGCGCTGAGGACGACCGAGAAGGCGTCGGCGGAGAAGACGGCCGTGTCGACGCGCGTTACCTGGTCAATAGCCGAGGTAATGACCCCCTCGGATGTCGACTGGTTCAACGCCGTCGAAGTCTGGCCATTCTGGTTGCTGATGGAGAAATCATTCGAGGAGGAGGAGGTCGGGGTCGTGCTGCTTCCGCCGATCCGCTCATAGACGCGTCCGAGGGGCTCGTCCTCGCTGGCCGCCCGGGCCTTGAGGCCCCAACCGGAGAGGGACTGCCAGTTGACCCCCTTGTTTTCCCCGTCGCGGTTGTTGATCTCGATGAACTTGGACTCGATCATCACCTGCTCGGTGGGACGGTCAAGGGTCTCGATGATCTCCTGGATGTCGTTCATCCGGCTGGGCCGCTCCGTGATCACAAGGGCGTTGCTCCGGGTGTCGACCTGGATCTTGCCCCCGCTGGCGGGGTCGATCAGCGGCTCGATGGAACCGCGGATTTCGCCGGCCTTGGCGAAGTCCACGATGAACACGCGCGTGTCGACCGGCTCAACGGCCAGTTCCTCCTGGCTCTTGATCTTGATGATGTTCCCGTCGACGATGTAGGTGTAGCTGAGCGGCTCCAGGACGACGTCGAAGACCTGCTGCCAGGTGACGTCACGCAGTTTGATGCTGACGCTGCCGGCCAGGCTGTCCGGGATGACCACGTTCAATTCATAAAGCTCGGCGACGCTGCGGATGATGTCCCGCACGTCCTCCTCCGGGAAATCCACGGAAATGGTCTCCTCGTCGACCGCCACCGCGGTTGAGGATTCCTCGGCGCCGGGCAAGTCGAGGAAGACCTCCTCGTCCGGCACCTCGAAGACCGGTTCCTCCGGCAATTCCGGCAGTGCGGCCGCCTCCGCCGCCGGGGCGGGGGCCGCGGCTTCGGATTCCAGCACTTCGCCTTGCCGCATTTCTGCGATCTCATCGACGGAGGCGATGGTTTCCTTGGCACGATCCAGGGACTGGACCTGTGCATCCTGGGCCGACAGCGGGACGACCAGCAGGAAGGATAGGATCGGGATCAGTTTATGGCCTTTCATGGATGTTCCTTTCGTAAGGTACTCGTTGGAGTGCACATTGGTTATTGGTTAAGCGTTTGATACTGCGATGTTCAGTTGGTGGCCCCGGTTTTGATGAAGTTCTTCTCAACTTCCGCCGAACCGAGTGAAAGTTTGTAGCTCCTGGCGGTCACCTCGGACAAGGTGACCTTGTAGGTTTGGCCCTGGATCTTGGCGTTGAAGCTGGCCCCCTCGGCGATCGTCCGGTTATCGGACAGCTGAAGGACACCGCGGTCGCCCATGACCAGGCTGCCAAGGGGCTTGAAGGAATGGCTTATGATCCGCAGGGCCACCATGTCATCAAGCCGCTCGCTGCTCCGGACAATACGGATCGGGGCTTCCTCGGGAATCGTGTCGGGTTCCGCCACCACCTCCTCATCGGGGGGATTGAAGGGGGAGGGAACCCGGCTGAAGTCGGCCCGGGGCTGTTCGACATTGGAAATCGTTTTCCGCATGCCTTCGATCAATCCCGCACGCGCGTCCTCGGTCGTGATCACCTGGCCCGGCAACCATCCGGTCGCCGCGCCAAGGAGCAGCAGGGTGTGGAAAATCTGTTTATTCATTTTTCTCTGCAAGGACATGGCAACGCAGGCGCGCCTTCAGCTTGTCGGGAACGGACTCCCCTACGCCCTGCCGGGCGACGTTGAGGAGGTCCGTGCGGATGATGAATTCCTGCCGGTCCAGCAGATCGAGGAAGCGGAGGACCTGTTGTAGTGTTCCTTCCATGACAATGTTGTAGGGGATCACGGAGAAGTGCAGGAGATTGTCACGACCGATGGGAAGGTTCTCGCCCTCCGAAGCCACGCCCTGGGTGAACTGCGTGACCGTGACCCCGGCCTGGCGTTCGAGCTCGTAGAAGAATTCATAATTGAGGGCGACCTGATCCACGTTCATGAGACGGCCGCGGATCTTTCCAAGGCCCTCTTCCAGCACGCCGATGTCCCCCTCCAGCCCGGTTGAACGTTCGATGTTCGTCTGGATGGTCTTCCATTCCCTTTCCAGGTCCGACAACTCGGATTCATATTGTGCTACTTTCGGCCCACGCATGAATAACAGGACCAAGGACAACGGAAAAATGACCCCGCACACAACAAGGATGGGGTATTGGCGGGCTTTTTTACTGATTCCTGACAAACTCATAGGGATGGCGCCTTGTCAGCCGGTATTTTTACGATAAGGGTGAAATCGAAGTTGCCGGTGTTGTTGTTGCGGGAGAAACGGGTTGTTTCCATGCCGGTTTCCTTTCCGCTGATACACGGGATCGCCTTGATCTTCTCCTGGAAGGAATTGAGAATCTGGGCCGGGGTGGCGGGCGCCGGCTGGAGCACCACGCCGGTCAGTTGAACAGCGAAGGGGGGAAGGCCGCCCTTCCCGGCAACTTCCGTGGTGCTGCTCATTTCGATGGAGAGAATCTCCATGCCTTCGGGAAGGATACCCGCCAGTTCCGTTATGAAGGTGTGACAAGAAACGACCTCATGGTCGAAGGCAACGGCTTCCTCCACCACCTTGGCACTCTGGAGAAACCGCTTGTTCTCATCGAGGATGATCCGGTTCCGGGAGGTGCTTTCGGACACCTGCTTCTCCAGCGTGTCCACCGAGCGCATCAGGCTTTGCAGTTGATACTCCCTGACCCCGTAGAGGCAGATCCCCAGGGCCGCCAGGGCCACGGCAATGAAATTCAGGAGGAAACCGGTACGGATCACCTTCGTGTCCGGAAGCGTTTCCGCGGTCCTGAAGTCGGGACGCCAGAGCCGCTGCGGTGCTTTCTTGCTTTTACTCAGGACGGCCATCTTTTTGCGCTTCGAAATTGATGAAGAGGCTGAACAGACCGAATGCCGGCGGGCCGAGGTCCGCGGGGGAACACGCATCGCCGAAGGAGACGCCGATCTTTTCGGCCCATCCCTCCCAGTCGATGTCAAGCAGCTTGATATCCATCTCCCTGGCGATGACCTCGGGTATCCAACCGAGGTTCTCCGGGAGCGAGGTCATGTACAAATGGGGAATGGTCTGGCCGGTCTGGACTTCGTAGAAGCCGGTGGAGGCATTCAACTCCTTGAGGATCCTGGCCAGAAGCTTGGGACCGATTTCCCGGAAATCAAAGGTGTCGGAAAAGAAGAGATTGCGCGCGGACTCCTCGTCTTTCAGGCCGAGTTCCTGGCGGATGACCGGCAGTACGGCGTTGAAGCCGAAATTGACGGGCCTGCACAAGTCGACCTTGTCCTTGGAAAGAATGAAGAGGTTGGCGGAATTCTGGGTGACCTCGAGGTGGAGGACCGGGTCCTCGATCTCCTTGCTTCGAAGATAATGCTTGAGGCCGGCCAGGCTGGAAAGGGTTCCGAGTTGCAGGCTCTGTGGATACACCCCGCACTCCACAAGATTATCCTGGAAAGCGTTGAACTCGCGGGCGTCGGCCCCACAGAGGAGAAGCTCCTTCTGGCTGCCAATGGATCGCTCCGTATCGAAGGCCCGTCCGTTCTGGACACTCACGACGGAATACCGGGAGGATTTCGGGTTGATGCGGAACTGTTGTTCGAGGATATTGTTGAAATACTCCGCATCACGCGCCTTGGCCATGGATTCAAGGGTGTGCAACCGGAAAAAACGGCTCTCGGGAATGATTCCGCAATGGCTGAAAATGTAGCGGGCCCGTCTTCCGGAACCTGCCTGGTCGAGGTACTCCTTGAGTTTTTCCGGCTCCCCTCTGGGGAATTCCGCGATCGCCTCGATCGAGAAGGGCGGGGTCAATCCGGTGGCAGCCGCCACAAGGTAGGAAAACCCGTTAACTTCGACAAACAGTCCTTTCGTTTTCTTTGGTAGCATGTAGTGCGGCCAGTCTTAAAATGTCTGCAAAGAAGAAAAGCCCCCCTTGCCTACACATAATTTGGATAAGTTTTCGTCCCGGGAAGACAAGAAAAAAGCCACGGCATTGTAAACCGTGGCTTTGGGCGGTAAAAAGTAAATGGAATGGAATCAGCCCCATGTCCGCTTCTTGTGGCGGTTCGCACGGGAACGCTTTTTCCGCTTGTGCTGGGAGATTTTCCGGCGTCGTTTCTTTCTGAGATTTCCCATAACTGATCAAATAAAAGGGAGGAGCGTTTTTACTTTCGCCAGGCAAGTAAAGCCTTTTTTGAAAAAATTTAACCGTCGGCGGGCAGGGAATGCTTCACCAGTTGGCGGAGCAGGCCACCCCAGCGGGGCGGTTCCGGGCAGGGGATGGTGACACCGGAAGGAAGCTGCAATTCCTGCAGATAATATGCCGGGCCCTCAAAGAGAGGCCGTTCCTCCTGATCCCGCTTGCCGGTGTATTGACGTTTGAATGACGAAAGCATCGGGGGTCTCGACCGGGCATACAATGCGTCACCGAGAACAGGCAGGCCCGCCTCGAAGGCATGCAGCAGGATCTGGTGATGACGCACGTACGAGGTCCGGGCGGTCCACAGATGAAACGCCCCGACCCGGCCGGTTCTTTCAAAGGAAGTCGCGGCCTTCTTGCCCGTCGCGTGGGAAATGAGCATTTTCCGCTGATGGGTGTGGCGGGAAATGGGCAGGTCGCATTGTATCGCATCCCGGGTGGGGTTCCCGGCAGTCAGGAATACGAAGCGGAAGCGGAATTGATTGGACCCGCAGGCATTTCGGAGAGCCTCGGCCTGGTCCGCGCCACGCGCGAACAGGACCGGTCCATGGCAATCGGGATCCAGCCCGGTAACCGCCCGGAGCCCCTCGGGTGGAATCCCGATCCGGGAAAATTCCGGTTTCCCCTGCCCGGCCTGGTACCGGATCGCCTCGACCAGGACGGGAAGCCGGGGGTACCAGGAGTCCGTTTCCACGAGAACACCGCATGGTTTGGCGAAAACAAGAACTTCGCCGTCGTCAAAGAGGACCGGCAAGCGGACAGGGCGGTCGCCGAGAAGCGGGTCCGGAAAACCCAGGAAAAGGTCTGGTTTCAAACGGGGGACGGGGGGGGGAAGAGGCCCTAGTGGCGGGCCTTGGAATGCAGCGAGTTCTTCGCCAGCTTGGACTTTTCTCGATTCGCCTTGTTCTTGTGGATGACACCGGCCTTGACGGCCTTGTCCAGGGCGGAGGCGTAGGCGCTCTTGTCCGCTTCCGGGGCTTCCCCAAGCGCCTTTTTACGCAGGGATTTGACCCGGCTCTGCACGGCGGTGTTGCGTTCCGTGCGGCGGGCGATTCGGCGAATGTCTTTCTTGGATGATTTGAGATTGGCCATGATGGATTTTCCGGGAAAAACGGAGCACGCTAGAACCACCCGGCCCTCTGTCAAGGCTATTCAAGGGCTTTCCGTGAAAGGGAAGGGTTCATCGGCATACCACGCATGCAAATCCTCCAGGTTCCACAGCCCGAGCTTGCCGGCTTCCTTGAGGATCCGCAGCAGGACCTGGGAGGTGAGGAAGGCGTCCCCCGGGGCGGTATGCCGGTCGTGGGGCACGATCCGGAAATACTCGCAAAGGCTGTCAAGGGAACCGGAAAGGGGCGGCGGACGGCCGGCGAAGCCCCCCGCTTCCCGGACCGCCGTGTAGGCCTCCATGGTGTCGATGGCGAGATTGCGCAGGACCAGGGAATGGTGCTTCCGGCAGGCGATATTGAGGAGGGTCAGGTCATGCTGGATGTGATGCCCGACGATGATGCCGTCACTCAACCATGCCAGAAACCGGGCCAGGGCTTCCGGTTCCTCGACTCCGCCCGCCGAGGCCTCCCGGGTGATGCCATGGACCGTCACCGAGGAGGTGTTGTAAGGCACGGGAAGGATCAGCGAGATCTGATCCCACAAGTGGATCTCCCCCGAGGAAAGCCCGATCCCGGCGATGCTGATGAGGCGGTCCCGCCTCGGATCGAAGCCGGTACTTTCCGTATCCATGCAGGTGAAACGGAAATTTTCCCAGTTTGCCTGCCGGGACATACGGAAATGGTTGGTCTCCTGATAGCGTTGGATCCGATCCATTATTCCCTCCAACTCAACTCGAAGCGATCGGAGGTCGCCTCGAAGATTTCCAGGATGGTCCGGAAAGATGTGATCAGGAGGGTCCGGATTTCCGCGTCCAGTTCGGCCGGATGGATGACCGCACCGTCGGTACCGGAACGGAGGCCCTGGGAAATCCGGGCAAACTGGGCGACCAGAAATCCCTGGGAAGCCTCCCGGAGAAGGTTGCCCATGGGGGAGTCCCCCGCCCGGGAGGCCGCCGCTTCCAGCCGTTTGAAGGTGGCGGTGGGCCGGTGCGAACCGGCTTCCAGGGTAAGGACCCTCGCGACATCCACCAGGGGAAGGAGAGCGTGGGACTTGATGGCCAGTTCGTCCCGCCGGACTCCCTGGTTGTCGATGACATAGCCGCTGAAAATGGTGCGCGGCGGCTGGTTGAGGAAGGAATCGCTGGCCATGTGCCGGATGAAGTGCGGGTTGGCCGACAACTCCGCGTCAATATGCCTGCTTAACGCCTCCGCCATGGAACAAGGCGACTCGATAACGGCCTGGAAATCGAAGGCATCCCGGGCACTGTACACATGCGAGGCGACCGGCTCCCGGATGAAGCGGGTGAACCGCTCTTTCATTTTTCCCAGTGGCAGGCACCATCCCGGATGCTGGGCCACGATATTCTGGGGGCTTTCCAGGAAACCGCATTGGCGAATCGCCCGCGCCACCCGGTTGGCCATCTCCAGATAGAACCGTCCCGCCGCCTCCGCATCGCAGGGGCGTGGGTCCTCGTAGACCAGCGAATGGTATACGGCCGACCGGATCAGCAACTCATCGCGTCCGCCACTGCCCATCATGAGCCAGCAGAACTCCCCCGGGGGATACCCATGTCCTTCGGAGCGCATCCTTTCCAGGACCAGGTCAATGATCCGGCGGATCATCTTCCGGTTCAGCACCCCGACCATTTCCATCAGCCACTTGAGGGAGCGCCGCGTGTCGAGAAATTCGAGGATGAGGGCCTCCAGGCGGTCGCGGAGGGAACGCAGGGCCGCCACACTGGGCGCGGAATCGATGGCCTCCCCGATGACCGTGGGGAAACGCCCGTATTGCAGGAAGAGGTTCCTTTCGGAGACCAGCCCGACGGCGCGGGAGTGGAGGGTCCCGTCCTCGGTGACAACAAGGAAATTCTTGCCATGGCGTGTCAACTTGATCAACAGGTCCCCGGTATTGTCCCCGGGGCCCACAC
>JBNGDP010000001.1:22593-115698 GCA_049975345.1 Oceanipulchritudo sp.
GCGCACCGGTACGCCGGCCGAAATCGAGCCTTCCAGCAGGCGGTCGCGCAGGTCGGCATCCGTCAGCTTTCCAAGGGGCCGGCCCGCATCGTCCACAACCACGATGCAGTCGATGACCTTGGAGCGCAGCTTTTGCGCCACTTCCCTCACGTGAGCGTCCCCCATGACCGTGACCAGGATGGACCGTGCGCTTGTCTGCGGCGGCTCCACTTCCCAGAGCCCTCCCCTTCTCAGGGTGACGGGTCCCTGTTCCCCTCCCCCGAGTTCATCGTCAAAGTGAAAGGGACTCCAGTGGTAGGTTGGGTTCAGGCTGAAATAAGCGGCCAGGTACCGACGCGCCCGGGGGGATTTCTCCGCAACCTGCACGAAGAGGGTCCGGGGAAGCCCGTACAGGATGGTCTCCGTATCGGTGCGGCAACTGTGCTGGTAGGGATCCTCCGAGCGGATTCCCTGCAGGCCCAGCAGGTCTCCCGGTCCCCGCAGGTCGACAAGTTTTTCCCCCTTCTCCGTCTCCTCGATAATCCGGACATTCCCCTGCTGGATGACATAGATCCACTGGTCTCTCGGTTGTCCCTGGGAAAAAACAATCTCCCCGTCCTCATGGAACTTCACTTTGCTTTGGGAAGCCAGCTTTCGAAGGGCTTCGATCCCAAGAAACGAAAAAGGGGGATAATCCTTCAGGAAATCCGCGATGCGGACGGAAATGGAGGAACCTTTCATGGGGGCAACAGGGGTAAAAAGACCTTTAATGAAGGGAGCCGGGGTGGCCCGGCAAGATTTTCCGGAAGTTTATTCCCACGTGCTCCCCATCCGGTCTCCGACATGGGCATACAGCTCGATTCCCTTCCGGGTCGTTTCCAGGAGATCGGAGGCGAGGCGCACCCGCCCCGGCTCGAAGAGCGTCACCACGCAGGAGCCTCCGAACTCGAACCAACCCGAAGGAGCGCCCCTCTCCACCACTTGATCATCCGGCAGCTCCCGGTGGCGGATCGAGCCGACATTCGTTGCCCCGATGACCAAGAAGCAGGCTTCGCCGGCACCCGGCGTCCGTATGCGTGTCAGAAAACGCCGGTTTTCCCAGAGGTACCCGAGGCGCCGCCGCAGCGCAACCGGACTGACGGAATAGAGGCGACCATCCAGAAGCCGCCGGTCCAGGACCCGGCCGCCGACGGGATAATGAAAATGATGATAATCAACCGGACAAAGGCGGCTGACAACGAGGGTCCCGCCGGCAAACCGGCGGGCCAGCCCGATATCCCCGCCCAGCAAGGCCGGCAGTTCCCAGGTCTGGCCCTTGGCATACACCCCCTGCCCGGGGCCGATCTCCTGCCAGCCGAAGTGCCGTCCGTCGGCCGGGAAGACCACCGAGGCGGGATCGGCGTCCAGGGGCCTGTAGCCGGGGGCAAGTTCCCGGCGGAAAAAATCGTTGAAGGAAGTGTAGGCTCCGAGGGGCTTGGCGAATTCCTCCGCCTTGAGCCCGTATTTCTCCACAAAGGGCCGGATCCGGGAGGCACTGGCCGGCCGGCTCATGTACCAGCCAAAAACCCGGGACAGGAAAGGGCGCGAAAACAGCAGCCATGAGAAGGTCCGCCCCATTGCGGTCTCATAGGCCAGCCGGAGAGCCCCGTCCCCGTAGATTTCCTCCTCCCTGGGAATCCCCTCGTAACGGTCAAAATAGATGATCGGATCGGCTGGCATGGCTTTCGGGCGGTTGGGTTTTCAGATACCGGAAACGATAAGGAAATTTCCCGTTCCGGCAACCCGCATCAACCATTGACGCTGGAATTCCCGGCGGGATCAAAACAGTTCCGGTTGTCCGTCGCGGGCTTCGCTGAGCTGGAGCAGCCACCGGGTGGTGATTTTCCCCTCAAAGGATTCGGCCGTTTCCAACCGCAGCAGAAGGACCGCGGAGGCCAGGGCGTCGTACAGGGCGCAGTGCGGCTTGCACCGTTCCCGGGGGCAATGCCTGCCCGCAAGTTCGTGCAGCTGGTTCCGGCATTTGAAGGTTTCCACAAGGTCTCCGAGGGCGTAGGAATCGAGCCCGGGGTACAGGGCCCTGTAAATGCTCAGGGTATCGATCCAGGGCCCCCACTCCTGGGCCGACGCGGTGTTGTTGCGCCAGTCGGGGACCGCCGGCGGCAGCGCCCAGGTGTCCTTGATGAAGGTGTTCTCCGCATGCCGGTTGTGGGCCGCGAAAATTCCCTCGCGCCGGTACCCCACGAAGGTCTCGTAGCATTCCCGGAACGGCTTTCGCTGCGCCACCGCGGACTCCCTGATCCCGTGGACTTCCCGGTCCCGTGGTGAGATGCGCCCGATGGGGCGGCAGAGCGAGGTCTCCACGCTTTCAATCCCCCCGCCCAGAAGGCGGACCACGCCGTATTCGACAACCCCGCTGCCCGGGCTGCCCTCGAAGTCCATCATGAACACCGCCGTTGACTTCCAATCCGCCGCTTCCATGGAATCCCAACCTTGCCCGAGCTCCGGGTGCCCCTGCAAGCCGGATCGATCCGCGCCGGGCATTATCCACTTGCGCGAACAGACCGATTCCCTTGCCTTTCCCGATATGGAGATTCCCTTCAATCCTGCCGATCTGATTGATGACGCCCTTCGCAAGGCGGCCGCTTCCGCCGGCCTTCAGGGGGGATTTGATCCGGTGGTTCGTCCGGCGGATCCGCGTTTCGGCGATTACCAGGCCAACGGGGTGCTTCCCTACGCAAAACGCCATGGCAAACCTCCCCGTGAAATCGCCTCCCGGTTGATGGGAAAGGTGAAGGATGGCGGACTCCTCGATCGCGGATTGGTGGAGTGGGAGATCGCGGGTCCGGGATTTGTCAATTTCACCCTTCTACCGGCCTTTTCGCTGCAGTGGCTGCGCCGGTTCGCCACCGAGGCCCAGCTGCGCGCCGGAGCCGGGGGAAGGCTCGATGGGCACACCCTGGTGGTTGACTACAGTTCACCGAACACCGCCAAGGAGATGCATGTGGGGCACATCCGTTCAACGGTGATCGGGGAAAGCCTCTGCCGGCTCCTCGCCTTCGCCGGGGCACGCGTCATCCGCGACAACCACATCGGGGACTGGGGCACCCAGTTCGGTATGCTGATCTGGGCCATCAAGGAAACGGGCTACGACCCGGAACAGGAGGATCCCGGGCAGGCCGTCGCCAGGCTCGAGGAACTCTACAAGCAAGGCCACGCGGCCTACAAGGAATCCCCGGGGAAGGCCGATGCCATCCGGAGGGAGCTCCTCAAACTCCAATCCGGCGATCCGGAAAACACCCGTATCTGGAAAACCATTACGAAAGTCAGCTGGGAGGCCTTCCAGTCCATTTATAAACAGCTGGGAGTGCGGTTTGACGAGGTGCTCGGGGAAAGTTTCTACCGCGACAAGGTGGAGCGGATTTATGAGGAGCTCACCGGCTGCGGCCTGGCGCAGGAGAGCGAGGGGGCCCTGGTGGTCTTTCACCCGGAGCACAAGCGTTTCGCCGAGCAGCCCTTCATCATCCGGAAGGGGGACGGGGCCAGCAATTACGCCACCACCGACCTCGCCACCGTCCTCCACCGGGTCGAGCATTTCAAGGCCGACGGGATGTTCTACGTGGTCGACGCCCGCCAGTCCGACCATTTCCAGCAGCTGTTCCTGACCGTTGAAAAATGGTTCAAGGCGGCCGGCCGGCCCGTTCCCCGCATGGAGCACATCTCCTTCGGCAGCGTCCTCGGGGAAAACGGCAAGCCGATCAAGACCAAGGAGGGAGGGTCCGTGAAACTCAAGGACCTCCTCCGGGAGGCGGTGAACCGTTCGGAGCAAATAGTCCGGGAAAAAAACCCGGACCTGCCCGGGGAGGAAAGGCGGCGGGTGGCCAGGGCGGTCGGCCTGGGGGCCATACGCTACGTCGACCTGTCCCAGAACCGCACCAGCGATTATGTCTTCTCATGGGACCGGATGCTCAGTTTTGAAGGAAACACCGCCCCCTACCTCCTGTATGCGGTGGCCCGCATCCACAGCATCTTCCGCAAGGCCGCAATCGACGAATCCCATGATTTCGCCGCCGCCTCCCCGT
Source organism: Oceanipulchritudo sp. (assembly GCA_049975345.1). Lineage (GTDB taxonomy): Bacteria > Verrucomicrobiota > Verrucomicrobiia > Opitutales > Oceanipulchritudinaceae > Oceanipulchritudo. The sequence goes on from JBNGDP010000001.1 coordinate 26,652, forward strand.
TCTCCACTCCCGAGGAGATTTCCCTCGCGCGCAAGCTGCTCGCCTTCCCGAGCACCATCGATCTCGTTCTCTCCGACCTGCGCCCCCACCTGCTCTGCAACTACCTCTTTGAGCTGGCCGGGGTATTCAGCACCTTCTACAACGCCAACAAGGTCATCGTCGGGGAGGCGGACATCCGCGACCGCCGCCTGCTCCTCTGCTCGCGCACCCTCGTTGTCATGGAAACGGGGCTCCATCTACTGGGCATGGAAACCCTTGAACGGATGTAGCGGCATCACCGGATCCGCCACCGATAAGGATGCTTGGACAACAATTCCGGGCCCTTGCCGGAAACACGCACCACATCCTCGACCCGGGCCCCGCCCAGGCCCGGGTAGTAGAGCCCCGGCTCGACGGTGATCACCTGGCCCGTCTTCAGGCGGGTTCCGCCCTGGTTGACCCGGGGCGGTTCGTGCACCTCCAGCCCGAGGCCGTGGCCAAGGCCGTGGATGAAGCCCACGGGGACCCCGTTTTCGCGGCGGGTCGGATAGCCCCGCCTTGAGAAAAATGCCCTCACCCTCTTGTAGATGGCGGAGCCGGAACGACCGGCGCGATGCTCCCCGAGCGCGGTCTGTTCGGCCTCGTAAACGGTCTGGTAGAGGGCTTTCTGGGCTTCGCTGGCCCGCCCCTTGAGGTAGGTCCGGGTCATGTCCCCGTGGTAGCCGGTCCTTGCCACCCGGGGGAAAATATCGACGATGACGAGCTCGTTGGCGCGCAGGGGTCCGTGGCCGACACAATGCGGATCGCAGGCCTGGTCGCCCGCGGCAACAATGACGCGTGAGGCCACCGCGCCGCGCTTCAGGCACTCGACGGCAATGGCCTCCCGCATGCGTTCGGAGGTCAGGCGCCCGCCCCCGTGGTGCAGGAAGCCCCTGCGGATCTCCGCCTCGCGTAGCAACTTTTCCACGACACGGAAACCCGCCGCCGAGGCGGCGTTCCCCTCCCGGATAAACCGCGCTTCCTCGTCGGTCTTGCGTTCACGCTCCGGAAAAAGCAGGTCCTCCGCAATTTCCAGACGGATCCCGAGCTCCTTCAATGCGAAGGCCGGCCGGACCGGGAAATCCGGGGCGATGCGGAAGGCCGGAATCCTGTATTTCCAAGCCAGGAAGGCGATCAGCCCCGCCGGATGAGCGGAAAAGCGCGTCGCCTTTCGCCCGGCCATTTCGCTTGCCTCCTCAAGGGAGATCACCTCGTCGAAGCGTCCTTCCATGCCCACGCGCGCAAACTCGAGCTGGCTCACCACGGCGACCCGTCGACCCTTGCAGGAGAAGGCGATGAAAGGGTCCGGCACAAAGACCCCGCCGAAATAGAGCATGTCCGCATTCGATTCGGAATCGGCATAGAGGAGGACTTCGGAGGAGAATGGAGCGGAATTGCCCTTGGCCATGATTTTTAATTTGTTCAGGGTGTGAAAACACCTACCCTAGGCATCACCATGCAGCCACGTCTATTCCTTTTTCTCCTGGTTCTCGGGTCGGCCTTCACGGCTTGCAACAAAAGGGACGAATCCGCGCAGGGCCCCCTCGGAGTCGAGGCATGGCTGCCCCTGCGGATCAACGGGATCGACCTGGAAGCGCAATTTGCGCTCACCCCCGCCGAACAGCAGAAGGGCCTGATGCACCGCGAGGAACTCGGGAAGAACCGTGGCATGCTTTTCCCCTACAAAAGCCCGAGGCGGATGTCCTTCTGGATGGCCAACACTCCCCTGCCCCTGGATATCGGCTTTTTCGACAACCGGGGCATGCTGCTCGAGATCCACCGATTGGTTCCGTATGACACGAGCCAAGTCGTTTCCCGCTCCCGGGAAGCGCAGTACGCCCTTGAGATGAATTCCGGCTGGTTCGCCGCCAACCGCCTCTTCCCGGGGGTGAAGCTCGATAAAAGGCTTCTGGCGGAAGCTTTGGAAAGGCGGGGGGCGGATCCCGCAGCCTACGGCATCCGTACGGATCGGGATTGAAGATCAGCGGCCTTGCGGGCCGCCGCGCAGAAGCGCCGAGCCGCTTCCGGGATCAGCTCGCTCTCAATGGCCCCGAAGCTGAGGCGCACACTGTTGCAGGGGGTTCCCTCGGCAAAGCAAAGATCGCCGGGCACGTAGAGGATTTCCTGCTCCAGGCAGGCGCGATGAAACGCGGACTCAATGCGCGTATCCGTTCCGGCGGGTCCCCTTGCCCACAGCAGCAGGCCGCCGGCGGGCTGGTCCCAGATCCAGCCGGCATCGGCAAGGCCATGCTCCCGGAGGGCGGTTTCCAACAGGTCCCGCTTTCCGCGGTAATGGGACCGGAGCGAGGAAAGGTGCCCGTGGTACTCGCCGGCCCGTAGAACTTCCTCGATGATCGCCTGGTTGAAATGCGCGGTACCGAAATCCTGGTGCCCCTTGATCTTGGCCAGGGTGCCCAGCAGCTCCGCATCCCGGCTGGCCAGAAAACCGACCTTCAACCCGGTGGCGAAGGGCTTGGTGAAGGTGCCGGCATACACGACCGGATACCCGTCCCAATCCGGCATGGCCAGCATGCTGCGGGCGGGACAGGGTCCCTCGAAGTACAACTCCCGGTACGCCATGTCCTCGATCACCGGAACCCGATGCCCGAGCGATTGGACAACCGCGGCCAATTCCCTCTTGTCCTCCTCCTCGAGGCAACGGGTGGAGGGGTTCGCAAAGGCCCCCATCAGGTACAACAGACGAACCGAGGCGAGCCGGCCGTTTGCCCGCAATTCCTCCAACTGCTCCCGGAAGGCCGGAAAACGGATCCGTCCGGCTCCATCGCAGGGAATGGAGAGCGCCTGCACACCGAGTCCCTGCAGGAGCTCAAGGAAGACAAAGTAACTGGGGCTTTCGACAAGAACGATGTCCCCGGGATCACACAGCATCTGGACCATCAGGTAGAGCCCCTGCTGGGAACCGTTGGTGACGAGAACCTGTTCCGCGTCGAGATCCAGCGATTCCTCCCCCGGATAGGACCGGAGCAGGTTAACAACTTCCCGGCGCAGGCCGGGGCGTCCGCGGTTCATCCCGTACTGCAGGTGGGCGCGGGCCGGATCCCTTTCCAGCCGTTCAGCGGCCCGCCGCACAAGGGCGACCGGCAGCACGCGATTGTCCGTGAAACCGGCCGCGAGCGACAGCATCTCGGGGCGGGCCAGCTTCTCCGACATGAGCCGCGTGATGACGGACGCTCCCCGGCGGGCGCAGTGCCCGAGCCGGGAATAGGCGATTTCACCCGCTTCCCTTCCCTTCATCCTGCGCTCCATCCTGTCAGGGGATGCGCCCCTCGTCAAAGTCGATCATGTCCGCGAAGGAAAGCAGGTCCTCCCGGTGTTCCACGCCCATCTTTTCCTTGGCCTGGCGCAGGGCCTCCCGCCCCATTTCGCTCATGCCCTTCTGCACCACTTCCCGGTTCCACTTCGCCACCCTCAGGTCCCCGGGAAAACAGTCGCGCAGGTCCTGCTCGAGGCCCGCCTCATCCTCCCCGTTCTTTTCCACGAGCCGGATCACCTCCTCCGGGTCGACCCCGAGATGGAGGCACAGGAAACGGTCGAAACCCCGGCAGAAATTGCGCTGGTAGGAAGCCGGCAGTTCCCCCCTCAGGTGTTTGCGGATCTTGGCAATGAACCGCGGAAGATGCAGCAGGCCGGTCGCCCGGTCCGGAATGTAGGGAGATGGCAGGTCCCGGCAAATGGCGCCGGTGGGCCCGAGGGTTTCCTCACTCATGGTCCTTTGAAAGTGCCCCATTGAGCGGTCTTGTAAAGGATGGAAGCGATTGCCCGCGAATTCCAAATGCCTTTTGACAAATCCGCCTCCGGGGAGAACAGTCCGATATCCATGAAAGTCATCTGGCGAGTATCCATGTACCTCTTCCGTTACCCGCGGCTTTTCGGCACGGTACAGATGCTCGCGATCGGGATGACGCTCCTCCTGATCGTCATCCCCAAGTCCATTGAACGGATTCTCATCAACATACAGGAGGAGGCCAATGTGGAGGTGCTGCTGTATGGAATTGCCGGCATCGTCCTGCTCTACCTGGGTGTGGAGATCCTCAACGGCCTGCGGATCGTCTGCAACAACACCCTGGAACAGCGGGTCCTCTTCGACATGCGCCGGGACCTGCACCAGAAACTGCTCCGCCTGCCGGTCTCGTTCTACGACCAGCGCAAGTCGGGGGAGATTTCCTCGCGGGTCATCGAGGATGTCATGGCGGTGGAGCGGGCCCTGCTCGACGGCACGGAGATCGGGGGACGCGCCTTCGTCATGATCATCGGGGTGACCGTCGTCCTTTTCCTCACCAATCCGGTGCTCGCCTGGTTCGTCTTTTTACCGGTCCCGGTCCTCATCGTCCTTGGCGTCTTTTATGCCAGGGGATCGAGGAAGGTGTGGAAGAAGGTCCGGGAGGCGGCGGGGGACCTCAACAGCCTCCTCGTCGAGGACATCCAGGGCAACCGGTTGATTCAAACCTTCGCCCTGCAGAAAAGGGAGGGCCGGCGCTTCGACACCAAGGCGGAACGGTTGCGCCGGAGGACCCTCCGGGCCATGTTCCGCTGGGCCGCCTACAACCCGGGAACCACTTTCCTGACCAACCTCGGGATCGTCGCCGTCGTCGGTCTGGGGGGATGGCTGATCCTGAAAGGCGAAGGCGGCTTCGGATTCCCCCAGATGGTCGCTTTCCTCATTTACGCCAACATGCTGTACACGCCGATCGGGCAGTTGCACGGCATCAACCACATGCTGGCCGCCGGAAAGGCTTCCGGGGAACGGGTGTTTGACATCCTCGACGCCCGGGTCGAGGTCGAGCCTCCCGAAAACCCCCGTCCATTCCCCGAAGGCCCCCTGCACATCCGCTTCGAGGAGGTTACCTTCCAGTATCCGGGACGCCCGGAGGTTCTCAAGGGCTTCAACCTTGATCTGCCCCCGGGCAAGGTGACCGCCCTGGTCGGGCATACCGGCGCCGGAAAAAGCACGGTCGCCAACCTCGCCATGCGCACTTATGACGTGACCTCCGGGGCTGTCACTGTGAACGGGGCGGATATCCGCGAACTCGACCTCGAGGAAATCCATGCCCGCATCGGCCATGTGGCCCAGGATCCCTTCCTCTTTGAGGGGTCGGTCCGGGAAAACCTTCTTCTGGCCCGCGAGGAGGCGGGCGAGGTGGATCTGGAGGAAGCCTTGAAGGGAGCCTGCGCGTGGGAATTTGTCAACAACCTGCCCCAGGGGCTGGATACCAACATCGGCGAGAAGGGAATCCGCCTTTCGCAAGGGGAAAAGCAGCGGCTGACCATCGCCCGGGTTCTTCTCAAGAATCCGCCGTTCGTCATTCTCGACGAGGCCACCGCGAGCGTGGACACCATTACCGAACGCCTGATACAGGACGCCCTGGAGAACCTCATGGCCCACCGGACCGTCCTGGTCATCGCCCACCGGCTCTCCACCGTCAGGAAGGCCGACCAGATTGTCTGCATGCAGGACGGGGAAATCATCGAGCTGGGTTCCCACCAGGAACTCCTGGCGATACAGGGGCACTACTGGCGACTGTGGAACTACCAGAACGACCTCATTCCGGAGGACGTTTCCCTGTGACGGATTCCCCGCCACGCAGGAACGGGTTCACGACCGGATTCCCCCGCAGTTGCTGCCGGTGATGGGCGAGGAATGCGCGGGCACCCTCCGGGCCCATGTATTTCTCCAGCACTTTCACCGCGGTACGCCGGAGGTCGACGAGCATGAGCCCGTCCAGACTGTCGTTGAAGGCCGGGTCCACGTTGAAGCTCAGAAGGGTCGCGTTCAGCTTGAGGTACTGCCGGAGAAGAACCGGAACGCCCCTCTCCTCACGCTCAATCTCCGAAATCAGGGCCGAGACGTCCTCGATATCCCGGACCGAGCGCCGGAAGGAGTTGCGGTCCAGGGAACCGAAGGACCGGGTCCGGGCCGGGTTCCGGGCCTTCACCTTCGAGGCCAGGACCGGATCGAGGTTGTTTTCCCTCAGGTAGGCCACCATCAGGTTCTTGGAAAGGCTCCGGTACTCGTTGCTGATGCTCACGGGGCCGAACAGGGTGCAGTAACGCGGACGCAAAGAGATGAAACGGCCGATCCCCTTCCAGAGAAGTCCGAGGGAAAGCGGCTTGCGCTGGTATTTTTCCACGACAAAGGATCGCCCAAGTTCAATTCCCGGATCGATGGATTGGAGGATCCCCGGCTTGAACCGGAAAAGGGTCGAGGTGTAAAGGCCCTTTTTTCCCATGGCCGGAAGGATCTCGTCGGTCAGCCCGAGCCGGTAAGCCCCGACAATTTCCGATTCCTCGCGGTTCCAGATGAACAGGTGCCAGTAGTGCGGATCGAAACGGTCAAGATCGGTCGCCTCCCCCGTTCCCTCCCCCACGGCTCGGAAAGTGATCTCCCGCAGGCGGCCGAGTTCCATCAGGATCCGCGGGATGGAAGCGGCCCTGGCCGCATAGACCGCGAAAGGGGGATGCTCCAGAAGGAGCGCCTCCCCCGGAAGGTCTTCCAACTCCGCCGCAAGGGCCGCCGCCGGCTGCGCCCCGACAATTTCCTTCCCGGAATGGGCCCTTCGCAAATCCAAAGTAAAAGTCGTCTTTTCCGCAACTTCCCGGCTCTTCAGGATGTAGGTCCGCAGCCGCAGGAATTCCATCACTTCGTTGTTGCTTGGAAAGTGCTCCAGCCGTTTTGCGCGAATGGGGTTGCCGATACGGACCTCCATGACGCGGTTTCTGGAACGCAGCATTTCGCGGGCCAGCAGAACGGTCCGCATACGCGGATGGAGAAGGCCGGCCAGCTGGAAAAAATTGCTGTTCCGGCCGGCAAAATACATCGGGACCACGGTGGCGCCCGTCCTGCGGATGACCGGAGCCAGGTTTTCCGCCCATGCCGGGTCCGTGACGCTGCGGGAAGCCGGCCTCAGGTGGGAGACCGTGCCGGAGGGAAAGGTGGCGAGCGCATGCCCTTCATGCAGCCAGCGCAGGCTTGCCTTCAAACCCCGGAGATTGGCCCTGGCGGCCTCAACGCCGCCGAAGGGATCCACGAAAAAGCAGCGGCCGCCCATATGGTCGATCCGGTCCAGGAGGAAGTTCACGAGCAGCTTCCCGTCCGGGCGCACCCGGTCGAGGATTGATCCCATCACCAACCCGTCCACTCCGCCGTAGGGATGATTGGCGACGACGAAGACCGGGCCTTCCGCGGGGATGCGCTCCAGATCCTCCTCCGTCACCCGGTATTTGATCCCCAGGACCGCCAGGCCCTGGTCGAAAAACGAGCCTTCCTCCCCGGCGCGCTTCTCCAGCAATTGCCGGTAATTCCCGTTCAGGCTTGCCGTGTGCAGAAGAGGGTCCAGCAGCTTCTGCAGCAGACGGAGCGGCGTCCGCTGCCACGGCCGCGCCGCGAAATCGCGGAAATCAAGGAGTTCGGTGTCGGACCTTGCCATGGCGGGGTTTCAGACAAGGGCATAGGCTTGTCGCGGATACAGGCTAGCGCCAGCGAAATCGAAGGCAAGCCCAACCGGCCCGGGTTAATTTCACGTGACAAGGTTACGGTGCCGTGGCGAGCAGCAGCTTGTAGCGGAAGGAGTCGCGAAGCGCCTGCCAGCTGGCCTCGATGATGTTGGGGTTCGCCCCGCAGGTCCACCAGGTGCTTTCCCCGTCGCCCGAAAGCATGAGCACCTGTACCACCGAATCCGCTCCCAGGCCGGCCTGCAGGATGCGCACCTTGTAATCGATCAGCTGGACCGAGCGGAGCTCCGGAAAATGTTCCCCGAAGGCCAGGCGCATGGCATGGTCGAGTGCCCCGACCGGACCGGTTGATTCGGCGACGCTGATCTTGATATCCGCCTCGTCCTCGACACGGATTTTGACGACGGCCTCGCTGATGTTCTCCTTCTTGTCCCGGACCACCTCCGAGATGGTACGGTAGCTGACGAGTTTGAAATTGTCCTCATGTCCGTGGAAATGCCGGTGCAGCAGGACCTTGAAACTGGCATCCGCATTTTCGTATTCATACCCCCGGGCCTCGCGCTCCTTGAGGAGCTTGAGGAATTTCCTCATCTCGGGGGATTTCGGATCGACCTGGATGCCCAGTTGAGCGGCCTTCATGGCGACACTGCTGCCCCCGGCCATGTCGGAAAGCAGGATGCGCTGCCGGTTGCCGACCTGCTCGGGCCGGATGTGCTCGTAACTGCGCGCCACCTTCTGGGCGGCGTTGGCATGCACCCCTCCCTTGTGCGCAAAGGCGCTCTTCCCCACGTAGGGGGCCTTCGGGTCGGGTACCCGGTTGGCGAGGTTGTCGATGTGATGCGCCAGCCCGCACAATTTCGCCAAGTTGTCCTCGGCATGGTGGTGGTATCCCATCTTCAACGAAAGATTGGCCATGATGGTTGTGAGATTGGCATTGCCAATGCGCTCGCCATAACCGTTCTGGGTTCCCTGGACCATCCGGGCGCCGGCCTCCACGCCGGCCTGGGAAAGCGCAACCCCGAGGCCGCAATCGTCGTGGCAGTGCATGCCCACCTTGACCGGGGCCATCTCACGGACCACCGACTCCACAACCCCCTTCAACCAGCTGACCTGCGATCCCCCGTTGGTGTCGCAGAGCACCAGCCAGTCCGCTCCGCCCGCGGCCGCGGCCCGCAAGGTCCGCATGGCGTATTCCGGATCCTCCTTGTATCCGTCGAAAAAGTGCTCGGCATCGTAGATGACCTCCCGTCCGGAGTCCTTGAGGAAGCGAACGGAATCCTCGATCATGGCGAGGTTCTCCTCCGCCGTGGTGCGGAGCACCTCCTTGACGTGGAGAAGCCAGGTCTTTCCGAAAATCGTCACCACCGGGGTTTCCGCCTCCAGCAGGGTCGCCAACTGGGGATCTTGCTCCGCCGGCAAGTGGGCCCGGCGGGTGGATCCGAAGGCGGCGATCCGGGCATGGCGGAAGGCTACTTTCCTGGCCAGATCGAAAAAGGCCATGTCACGGGGGTTGGAACCCGGCCAGCCGCCCTCGATGTAATCGATCCCAAAGGCATCCAGCTTTTCCGCGACGAGAATCTTGTCCTCCGCGGAAAAGGAGATCCCCTCCCCCTGCGTTCCATCGCGGAGGGTCGTATCGTAGATGAGTACGGTATCGGCCTCTTTCATTCACTTCGGTGTTTGCCCTTTGCACGCTTTGGTCAATTGCAAAATGCCTTTGCCTCCGGGCTTCCAGGGCTTATCCTCTCCCTTTGCAAGCCCATGAAATACCATGAAATCAACTTTGACGGCCTTGTCGGACCGACCCACAACTACGCGGGACTCTCCTCGGGAAACATCGCCTCGGTCAGCCATCGTGGCGATATCTCCAATCCACGGGCCGCGGCTTTGCAGGGCCTTGCCAAGGCCAAGGCGCTGGCTGACCGGGGCTATCCACAGGCCTTGCTGCCTCCGCATGAGCGCCCGTCGATTCCCGCACTGCGCCAGTGGGGCTTTGACGGAAAGCGCGATGAGGAGGTCCTTGCGGCGGCGGCACGCCTGGCCCCGGACCTGTTGGCCGCCGCTTCCTCCGCCTCGGCCATGTGGGCTGCCAATGCCTGCACCATGACCCCTTCCCTCGATTCCGGGGACGGGCTTGTTCATTTCACCCCGGCAAACCTCCACTCCAAGCTGCACCGCAGTCTGGAGCCCCGCTTCACGCAATCCATCCTGCGCGCGGTCTTCGCGGACGAGGACCGCTTCCGGGTCCACGACCCGCTCCCGGGGGGCGAGGCCATGGCCGACGAGGGAGCGGCCAACCATACCCGGCTGACAAGCGGCCCGGCCGGGCCCGGATTGCACCTCTTCGTGTACGGTCGCGGCGCCCTCGGAAACCTGCCGGACCGCCCAAGGCGCTTTCCCGCGCGCCAGAGCCGGGAAAGCTCCGAGGCCCTCGCCAGGCGTCACCGGATCGCAGCCCGCCAATGCCTCTTCATCCAGCAGGCTCCGGAAGCGATTGACGCCGGGGTCTTCCACAACGACGTCATCGCCGTCGGAAGCCAGCAGGTTCTCTTGCTCCACGAAACAGCCTTTCTGGACCAGAAGCGGACCCTGGAGGAAATCCGGAAGGCCTTCTCCGCCCTCGGCGGGGAACTGCGGGTGATCGAGGTGCCCGCCGGCCGGGTCAGCCTGAAGGAGGCCGTGGACACCTACCTGTTCAATTCCCAGCTGCTCCCCCTGCCCGGGGGCGGAATGCTCCTCGTCGTCCCCGCGGAATGCGCGGGCAGCCAGGCGGTCAGCGAGCTGCTCGAGGACTATGTCTCCGATGACTCCAATCCCATCCGTGAAGTGCTGGCCTTTGACCTGCGGGAAAGCATGCGCAATGGCGGAGGACCTGCCTGCCTGCGCCAGCGTGTGGTCCTCAACACCAATGAAACGCGTCATCTGCGCGGCCGGATCTTCCTGGATGAGGCGCTAAACAAGGATCTGGAAACATGGGTGAAAAACCATTACCGCGACCATCTCTCGCCGGCGGACCTCGCCGACCCGCGCCTGCTTGAGGAATCCCGCCTCGCCCTGGACGAGTTGACGGGCATCCTGCACCTGCCAGCCCTCTACCCGTTCCAGAAATAAAAGCAGCCTTGCCCGCGCGGGGGAGTTCTTCACAGTGGGGACATGGCCAGTTTGCAGGATATCGTCCTATTTTCCGACAACCTCACACGCCGGCTCGAGATCGCCGATTTTTCCGGGGCCAACAATGGCCTGCAGCTGGAGAACAACGGCACGGTGGAAAAAGTCGGGGCCGCCGTGGATGCCGGGATGGTTCCCTTTCAACAGGCCATCAGGGAAGGAGTCGACCTTCTGGTCGTCCACCACGGAATGTTCTGGAACACCCCGGCCGCCTACACGGGAGTCCTGTACAGGAAGCTCAAGCTGGCCATGGATCACAATCTCGCCGTCTACAGCAGCCATCTCCCACTCGACGCGCATCCGGAGATCGGCAACAACCGCCTCCTGGCCGATGCCCTCGGCCTGGAGCCCGAGGAATGGTTCCTTCCCCACGAGGGCACCCCGATCGCCCTTCTGGCAAAAGCCCCGGACGGCCGGAACGAGTTGAAAAGCCGCTTGCAACGGGAATTCGGAAAAGCCGTCACCGCGATCGAGTTCGGCACCGAAACCCCATCCCGGGTCGCCATCCTGACCGGTTCCGGGCGCAGCGCCCTTCCCTGCCTGAAGGCCGCCGGAACCGACACCCTCATAACCGGGGAATTGCGCCAGGAACATTTCAACCTCGCCCAGGAGGAGGGCCTCAATCTTTATCTCTGCGGCCACTACGCCACGGAGCGCTACGGGGTCATCGCGCTGGGCAAACGGATCGCAAGCCGCTTCAGCCTGCCGTTCTCCTTTCTTTCCACGGATTGTCCCCTGTAGGACCGGGAATGTTTTTCTCCTTGCAAATTCAACGGAGTTGCCCACCTTCACCTCTTTTCCGCGTCGAGAGGTCGGGCGTGAAACCCCTCCTCCGCGGCCATCCCGCAGCTGCGGGACCAGACGGTTGGACTGGCTCCGGCGAGTCCTTCGGCACCTCCGGTGAGGGGCCCCATGGTCGTGAAACAACTCATATCAATGGCTAAGACTCAACTCGACAAAACATCCGTTATCGCGGACTACAAGAACCACGACACCGACACCGGTTCCCCCGATGTCCAGATCGCCCTGCTCACGCAGCGCATCAACCACCTGACCGATCACCTGCGGACCCACCGCAAGGATTTTCACAGCCGTCGCGGCCTCATCGCCATGACCAGCCGCCGGCGCAAGCTTCTGGATTATGTCAAAAGGCATGACCTGGACCGCTACAAGCAGTTGCTCGAGCGCCTGAAGCTCCGCCGCTAGGCGGCGGGGTTTCATCCGACCGGGCCCTTCACAGTCAATCCCGTTCCCCCTCCACAGCTGCATCCAGTAGGAAGTCCGCCTGCCGGGCACCGCCGGGCAGACGAACTTCCTAGAATCAGCTGGATGGGGGAACCCCACCCGGACCGGGTCCTTCAGGCCCCGGCTCCTTCAAGTTAACAACATCCAATGCTGAAACAGAAACACTCCGTTACCGTTGAGGAATACGGTATCACCATCGAAACCGGCACCCTGGCCAAGCAGGCCAACGGGGCCGCCACCATCCAACTCGGCGAGACCACGATCTTTGTGGCCGCCACCGCCGCCAACAGCATCCGCGAAGGGCAGGATTTCTTCCCCCTCCAGGTCGACTACCGCGAGAAGTTCCATGCCGCCGGCCGTATGCCTGGCGGTTTCTTCAAGCGCGAGGGACGCCCCACCGAGAAGGAAATCCTGACCTCGCGCCTGACAGACCGTCCACTGCGGCCGCTCTTCCCCAAGGGCTTCTTCAATGAGGTCCAGGTGCAGGCCCTCCTCATGACCGCCGACCTCGTCAACGAGCCGGACATCCTCCTCGTCAACGGCGCTTCGGCCGCCCTGATGTGCTCGGACATTCCCTGGAACGGCCCCGTGGCCTGCATCCGGGTGGGCCTCATTGACGACGAGTTTATCGTGAATCCGACCCATGAGCAGCAATACGAGTCGGAACTGGACCTCATTTACGTCGGTAACGAGAAGGAAATGATGATGATCGAGGGATCCGCCGAGGAAGTCCCCGAGGAGAAATTCATCGCCGCCCTTGAATTCGCCCAGGAGGCCATCCAGCCGATCATCAAGGCGCAGAAGGAACTCGCCGCCCTGGTCGGCAAGGAAAAGAAAACCTTCGAACTGTTTGTCGTAACCGATGAGAACCTCGCCTTTGCCCGTGGAATCGTCGGGGACCGCATGGCCGAGGCCGTCTTCAAGGATTCCAAGGCCGATCGCCAGGAGGCCGTCGACGCCCTCAAAAAGGAAGTCGAGGAAAAGATGATCGAACGCGACGGGGAGGAAAACGTTGACCCGAACCAGCTGATGCTCGCCTTTGAGGTCCTCCAGGAGGAAATTTACCGGGAAAACATCCTCGATGCCGGCAAGCGTGCCGATGGCCGTGGCCCCAAGGACCTGCGTGACATCGAGTGCCAGGTCAACCTCTTTCCGCGCGTGCACGGTTCGGCCCTTTTCCAGCGCGGGGAAACCCAGGCGATCGTCTTCACGACCCTCGGATCCCGCTCCGACAACCAGGACATGGACGGTCTCACGGGTGGACCCCGCGAGAAGAGTTTCCTCCTGCATTACAATTTCCCGAATTATTCCGTCGGGGAAACCGGGCGCATCATGGGTCCGGGCCGCCGTGAAATCGGCCATGGTGCCCTCGCCGAGCGGTCCCTGCTTCCGGTGCTGCCCGCCGAGGACGAGTTCCCCTACACCGTTCGCCTGGTCTCCGAGATCATGGAATCCAACGGCTCCACTTCCATGGCTTCCGTCTGTGGCGGTTGCCTTTCCCTCATGGATGCCGGGGTGCCCATCAGCGGCATGGTCGCCGGGATCTCCACCGGCCTGGTCAGCCGGTACGGAAAGGATGGAACCTTTGAAAAACACGTCGTCCTCTCCGATATCATCGGGGCCGAGGACCACTTCGGTGACATGGATTTCAAGATCTGCGGCACCCGCAAGGGAATCACCGGGTTCCAACTCGACCTGAAAATCCAGGGGCTTCCCCATGAAGTGGCCAAGGAGGCCATTGCCCGCAACCGCGACCTGCGCATGCGGATTCTCGACGTCATGTCCGCCACCATCGAAAAGCCGCGGGATGAACTCAGCCCCTACGCACCCCGGATCGAGACCATCATGATCGATCCGGAGAAGATCGGCGCCGTTATCGGCCCCGGCGGAAAGACCATCCGGCGCATCTGCGAGGTCTCCGGCGCGGAAATCGACATCAACGAGGACAATTCAGGCCGCATCGACGTCTACGCCACCAGCGGGCCGTCCATGGAACGGGCCATCGAGGAGATCAAGGCCATCACCGCCGAAATCGAGGAAGGCAAGCTCTACCATGGCACCGTCCGCGGCGTGAAGGAATTCGGGGCCTTTGTCGAGTGCCTGCCCGGCAAGGAAGGCCTCGTCCACGTCTCCGAACTGGCGGACTTCCGGGTCAACCGGGTCGAGGACGTCTGTGCCCTCGGCGACCAGATGTGGGTCAAGTGCGTCGGAATCGATGAAAAGGGACGAGTCCGCCTCAGCCGCACCGCCGCCCTCGCCGACCGTAACGGCGAGGACGACGAAATCAGCGAAAAGGTTTCCGCCGCAAAGGAAAAGGCAGGTTCCGAGCGTTCGGACCGGCCGGACCGGTCAGACCGGCCGGACCGTTCGGACCGTTCGGACCGGCCTCGCCGCCGCCAGGGGGACCGCCGTCGTCCGCCCCGCCGCAGGCGGGACGATGATTGAGTTCCTCAAAGGGGCGGGCCGATGGACGGAAGCAAATTATTGGCTTTAAAGTTTGCGCCCGCGCCTTATACCTGTAGATTCCAATCCTAGATTTGGATTTCCCTATAAACCCACCCACCCAAAGCTCGGCCGGTCCCTCCAACAACCCGGCCGGGCTTTCTTATTTGGGATAGTTGACCACCGGGTCGGCTTCCCCCACAGTCTTTCCAGGATGCTGCTCGTCATCGACAATTTCGACTCCTTCACCTACAATCTGGTGCAGTATTTCGGCCAACTGGGGGTGGAACAACGGATCTTCCGCAACAACGAGATCAGCGGCGCGGAAGCCCTCGCCCTGAAGCCGGACAAGGTCCTGCTCTCCCCGGGTCCCTGCAGCCCCACCGAGGCGGGCAACAGTCTCGCCATCCTCGAAGCCTTCGCCGGTTCGGCAATCCCCCTCTTCGGGGTCTGCCTGGGCCACCAGTGCATCGGCCAGTTCTTCGGGGGCAAGGTGGTTCGGGCCGACCGCCTCATGCACGGCAAGACCTCCCGCATCCTGCATTCCGGACAGGGCCTGTTCAAGGACCTGCCATCCCCCTTCGCCGCCACCCGGTACCATTCCCTGATCGTCCAGCGGTCCTCCCTTCCCGACTGCCTGGAGATCACCGCCGAAACCGAGCAAGGGGAAATTATGGGCCTGCGGCACAGGCAATTTCCCATCCATGGCGTGCAGTTCCATCCGGAGTCTCTGGCCACGGAAAACGGGCTCCAATTACTGCGGAATTTCCTCGATTTTTAGGAGGGAAATAGCTTGCCCTGGAAGGCCCTTTTCTGGCCTAATGGAGCCCTTCCGGAAATCCGGCCGAGGCCGGATTTTAAGTTTTCATAAAACGCTCATTATCAATGGCTAAAGCAAATCACATTCCCGAGGCATATGATGCCTCCAAGATTGAGAAACTGGAGGGTCTCGAGGGGGTCCGCAAGCGGCCCGACATGTATATCGGTGACACCAATGAGCGCGGCCTCCATCACTGTGTTTTCGAGATCGTCGACAACTCGATTGACGAGGCCCTCGCCGGCTACTGCAAGGCGATCAAAGTGAGCCTGCACAGCGACGGCTCCATCTCCGTCGAGGACGATGGGCGGGGCATCCCGGTCGACATGCACCCGAAGCACAAGATGCCCGCCCTGGAGCTGGTCATGACCAATCTCCACGCCGGGGGGAAATTCGGCAAGGGGGCCTATCAGGTCTCCGGGGGCCTCCACGGCGTCGGGGCCAAGTGTGTCAATGCCGTTTCGGAATGGTTCGAGGTGGAAGTCAGCCGCGAGGGGAAAGTCCACCACATGGCCTTCAGCAGGGGAAAAACCACCCAGAAGATGAGCATCATCGGGAAGACCAGGAAAAACGGCACCAAGATCGCCTGGCTTCCCGATCCGGAGATTTTCCTCACTGTACGGGAGTTCAAGTACGACCTCCTGGCCAAGCGCCTGCGGGAGCTGGCCTTTCTCAATCCGGGCATCGAGATCACCCTCGATGACCAGCGCAGCAACCGCACGGAAACCTTCCTCTTCAAGGATGGAATCGCCGAATACGTCACTTTCCTGAACCGCGGGAAAGCCGTGGTGCATCCCAAGCCGATCGCCTTTTCCGGGGAAGCTCCAGCCAGCGAGGACGAGAAGGATGAGGCGAAAATCGTGGTGGATATCGCCATCCAGTACAATGACAGTTACAACGACCAGATTTACGCCTACGCAAACTCCATTCACAACATCGAGGGGGGCACCCACCTGAGTGGTTTCCGCACCGCCCTGACCCGCGTCATCAACAACTACGCCAAGCAGAACAACCTCGTGAAGGACAAGGACCCCAACATTTCGGGGGACGATGTCCGGGAAGGCCTCACGGCGGTTATTTCCGTCAAGGTCCCCGAACCCCGTTTCGAGGGGCAGACCAAGACCAAGCTTTCCAACGGCGAAGTCGACGGGATCGTCCAGAAAATCGTCGGTGAAAAGCTGAAGTATGAATTTGAGACCACGCCGGCCCTGGCCAAGAAAATCATCGAGAAGGCCCTGAATGCGGCGCGGGCCCGCGATGCCGCCCGAAAGGCCAGGGAAACGGTCCGGAAAAGCGTCATGTCCGCCGGGGGATTGCCGGGTAAACTGGCGGATTGCTCGGAAAAGGACCCCTCCCTCTGTGAGCTTTTCATTGTGGAGGGGGATTCCGCGGGGGGGTCCGCCAAGCAGGGCCGCGACCGCCGCTACCAGGCGATCCTGCCGATCCGCGGCAAGCTGATCAACGTGGAGAAGGCAAGGATTGACAAGGTGCTGAACAACAACGAGATTCGCACAATCATCACCGCCATGGGAACGGGCATCGGCGACCACGAGGGGGATGGGGCCTTCGACGCCACCAAGGCCCGGTACCACCGGATCATCATCATGTGCGATGCCGATGTCGACGGGGCTCATATTTCCACCCTGCTCCTCACCTTCCTATACCGCCAGATGCGCGGCCTGATCGAGGAGGGGTACGTCTATCTCGCCCAGCCTCCCCTGTATAAAATCAAGCGCAAGCGACGCGAGCAGTATGTCGACAACGACGAGCAGTTGAACCGGATCCTCCTTGAGCTGGGTTCCGAGGACGTGACCCTGCTGCGGCTGCGCGACGACCACCAGTTCCCCCCGGCCAAGGTGGACCGGATCGTCGAGTCCCTGGCCCGGCTGGAATTGCTCGGAAACGGGGTCACCCGCTACGGCTGCCACCTGGACACCTACCTTGACCAGCACGACGGGGAAGCCCTGCCGAAATATGTCGTCCGCATCCGGACAGGCAATGACGAGGCCTTCCGTTTCCTGAAAAATGAGGAGGAACGGATGTCCTTCATTTCCGAGGAGGGAATCGAGGACGCCTTCGCCGATGTCGTGATCCGGCAGGTGGAACACAACGGGCGCACCGTCAACCAGCGGGTCAGCATCCACGAGATATTTGAATCCGCCGCCATGACCAAGGTGCTCAAGGAGCACACCAAGCTCGGACTGGAGGTCCAGACGTGGACCAGGGGGGAGGAGCCCCGCTATCACCTGGTCGAAAACATCGGCGCCGGTGAAAAGGAAAACCGGATCGAGCTTTTCTCCATTCTGGAATTGCTCCCGAAGATCCGGGAACTGGGCCGGCGCGGATTGTCCATCCAGCGCTACAAGGGCCTCGGGGAGATGAATCCCAAGCAGCTCTACGAGACGACCATGAACCCCGAAAGCCGCCGGCTCCTGCGCATCAACATCGAGGATGCCGCCAAAGCGGAGCAGACCTTTACCATGCTGATGGGGGATGATGTCCCCTCCAGAAGGGCCTTCATCGAGGATAACGCCCTGAACGCCAGCAATCTCGACATCTGAAAGGCCCCGCGCAACCCGTACGCGCCACCGCGAAATGTACACCGAGAAAGAAAAAGTCAGCCAATCCAATATCACCGAGGTGATGGAGCGCGCCTACATCGATTACTCGATGTCGGTCATTATCAGCCGTGCCCTGCCGGACGCCCGTGACGGCCTCAAGCCGGTGCAGCGGCGCATCCTATACTCGATGCTCCGCCAGGGGCTCATCCATACCCGCAGTTTCGACAAGTGCGCGGCGGTCGTCGGGGAAGTCCTCGGCAAGTACCACCCGCACGGGGACGCGTCCGTCTACGACACGCTCGTGCGCATGGCGCAAAACTGGGTGATGCGCGTTCCCCTGGTCGATCCGCAGGGGAATTTCGGCTCGGTGGACGGGGACCCCCCCGCCGCGTACCGGTACACCGAGTGCCGCCTCACCGCCGCCGCCGAGGAACTGATCCGGCAGATCGACGAGGACACGGTCGATTTTGTCCCCAATTACAAGGAGGACACGACCGAGCCGAGTGTCCTGCCGGCCGCGCTTCCCAGCCTGCTCATGAACGGTTCCACCGGAATCGCGGTGGGCATGACCACCAACATCCCCCCCCACAACCTCGGGGAGCTGATCGATGCCACCTGCGCCCTGGTCGACAAGCCGAACATGGACATCGAGGAGCTCGCCGGGATCATCAAGGGTCCGGATTTCCCGACCGGCGGCTGTATCCTGGGAACCGAGGGGATCGACAAGTACATCCGCACCGGGCGCGGGGTCGTCCGCATGCGCGGCGTCATCCACACCGAGGAACTCAAGCAGGGCAAGGAGCAGTTGGTCATCACCGAGATTCCCTACAACGTGAACCGCGCCAACCTTGTCTCCCGGATCGCCGAACTGGTCCAGAACAAGGTCATCGACGGAATCAGCGACCTGCGCGACGAATCGGACGAGAACACCCGTATTGTCATCGAGTTGAAACGTGGCGAAATCCCGCGCGTGGTGGTGAACAAACTCTTCAAGCACACCCCGCTGGAATCCTCCTTCGGGGTCATTCTCCTGGCCCTCGTGGACCGCCGGCCGAAGGAGATGAACATGAAGGAGATGCTCGAGGTTTACATCGAGCACCGGCGTGAGGTGGTGCGCCGCCGGACCCTTTTCCGCCGCGCGAAGGCCGAGGCCCGCGCCCATATCCTGGAGGGCCTCAAGATCGCCCTCGATAACCTCGACGACTTCGTCAAGATCATCCGGGCCAGCCGC
This sequence comes from Oceanipulchritudo sp., assembly GCA_049975345.1. Lineage (GTDB taxonomy): Bacteria > Verrucomicrobiota > Verrucomicrobiia > Opitutales > Oceanipulchritudinaceae > Oceanipulchritudo. The sequence continues at coordinate 45,604 of JBNGDP010000001.1, forward strand.
AACCGCGACGAGGCCAAGGTCCGGCTCATGGACAAGTATCCCCTTTCCGTGAAACAGGCCGATGCCATCCTCGACATGCGCCTGTACCAGTTGACAGGCCTGGAAAGGGAGAAGATCGAGGCCGAGTACCTCGAGTTGATCAAGCTGATCCAGGAACTGACGGAGATTCTCGAGAACGAAAACCGGCTTCTCGAGGTCATCAAGGACGAGTTGCTGGAGCTGAAGGACAAGTACGCCACCCCCCGCCTGACCCAGCTTCTGCCGGAAGAGGGGGAATTCAGGATGGAGGACCTGATTGCCAACGAGGGCTGCTGCATCACCATCTCCAAGAAGGGTTTCATCAAGAGGACGCCGGTCAGCAGCTTCCGCGCGCAAAAGCGGGGCGGCAAGGGCGTCATCGGCGCGGGTGCGTACGAGGAGGATTACGTCGAGCATCTCTTCACGGCCAGCACCCACGACTACATGATGTTCTTCATGAACAACGGCCGGGTCTACGTGGAGAAGGTCTTCGACATCCCCGAGGGAACGCGCGTTTCCAAGGGCCGCAGCATCGCCAACGTGCTCGAGCTCCAGAAGGACGAGTACGTCGCCGCGATGATCCCGGTCAAGGATTTCACCGAGAACCTGCACCTTGTCATGGCCACCCGCAAGGGGATCGTGAAGAAGACCAACCTGAGCGATTACCGCAATTTCCGCCGGGGGGGGATTATCGGGATCAATATTGACCCGGGGGACGCCCTGATCGGAGTCAAGTTGACCACCGGCAACGACGACCTGTGCATGATCACACGCAAGGGGATGTCCATCCGCTTCAAGGAGTCGGACCTGCGGGACCAGGGCCGCGCCACGCGGGGTGTCAAGGGCATCACCCTGAAGGGCAAGGATGATTACGTGGTGACCATCGAGGTTGTCCGTCCCAGCCAGACGCTCCTGATCGCCGGCCAGAACGGCCAGGGCAAGCGCACCGCCTTCGACCAGTACCGCGTGCAGAAGCGGGGTGGCAGCGGGATCATCGCCATGCGGACAACCGGGGTGGCCGGGGCCCTCAGCGTCGATGAGGAGGACGAGATCATGCTCCTCACCAACGGGGGCCAGGCCGTCCGCACCCGCGTCAAGGAAGTCCGGGTCATCGGACGCACCACCCAGGGGGTGCGCCTGATCAACCTCGGCAAGGACGACATCCTGGTCGGCATCAACCGGATCATCGAAGTGGACGAGGCGGAAGCGTAGGCCGCCCTTCGCCCCGCCGGGTTTTTCCTTTCATTCAGCCAACCCGCCGCTAAACTCCGGGAACACATGAAAGTCGTGATTGTTGGTGCCGGCGAAGTCGGCCGCCACCTGAGCCATGTGCTCAGTGATGCCGGCCATGATGTGACCGTCGTGGAACTGGATCCGCGCAGGGCCTCCGTCATCGACGAGGAGCACAATGTCCGGGTCATCCAGGGGAGCGGCAGCAGCGCGGAGGTCCTCAAGCAGGCCATTGCCGGCCAATGCGACCAGTTCATCGCCATGACAAGCAAGGACGAAACGAACCTCATCGCCTGCTCGCTGGCCCGCGTGCTCGGGGCCAAAACGGTGATCAGCCGCATCCATGACCAGACCTTCACGGACACTTCCCATGTGAATTACCCGCTCCATTTCGGCATCGATATGATGCTCAACCCCGAGGGGCTCTGCGCCGTCGAGCTGGCCAAGTCGATCCGCAATCCGGCCCGCATCGCGGTGGAGAATTTCGCAAGAGGGCAGATCGAGGCCCAAAGGATCAAGGTCGACGAGGGGGCCCGTCTGCGGGGCAAATCCCTCCGGGAAATCAAGCTTCATCCGGAAGTCCGCTTCGGCTTCTACCAGCGCGGGGAGGAACAGGATATTCCCTCGGCGGACACGGTGCTCGAGGCGGGGGACACGGTGACGGTGTTCGGCCCTCCCGCGGAACTCTACAAACTGCGCTCCAAGCTGGACCCGCACGCCATCGGGAGCGGGGTCCGGGTCGTCATCTTCGGGGGCAGCGAAACGGCGGTGGCCCTGGTGCGGCTCCTCAACAATCCCCGCTTCAAGGTCCGCGTCATCGAGCGGGACGAGGAAAAATGCCGCCGCCTGGCCGAGCGGTTCCCCCAGGTCACCTTCATCAACGGCGACGGCACTTCCCTGCGCCTTCTCGAGGAGGAACATATCGGAAACGCGGATTTCTTTGTCGCCTCGACCAGCGATGATGAACGCAACGTCATGACCAGTATCCAGGCGGCCAAACTCGGGGCCAGCCATGTCCAGACAGTCATCAACAAGAGCGATTACGAGGAGATCCTCTACAACCTGAAATCCGCCCTCGAGATCGAGACCATCGTCGCACCCCGACTTGTCACGGCCAACGAAGTCCTCCGGTACCTGTCCGAAGCCCCGTACGTCGAATTGTTCAGCTTCCCGAAACAAACGGCCCGGATCCTTGAGATCCAGGTTTCCCTCGACAGTCCTTGTGCCGGCAAAACGCTGAAGGAGATTGCCTGGCCCAAGCACGCCGTGGTCGCGGCCCTTCTGCACAAGTTCCAGGCCAAGGTGCCCGGCGCCGACGACCGGATCCTCGCCGGCGACCGCGTTGTCGTCATCACCCGGGAGGAAAACATCGGGGATCTCCTGAAATTGCTGCACCCCTCCTGACCAGCCCTCCAGAGAGTCACCCCCGACGGAGCTCATGAACTACGCCATCCTCTTCAAACTGCAAAGCGTGATCCTGGGGGCCATTACGGTGGCCTTCGCGGCTTCCCTTGGACTGGCGTTCGTTTATGATCATGAAACCACTTCGGACCTCTCCGTCGTCGGATTTTCCATCAGCTTCCTGGTGGCGGCCTGCCTTTCGCTGGGATGTTTCGTCCTTGGAAAAACCGGAGACAACACCCTTTTCCGCAAGGAGGCGCTTGCCACGATCGGCTGCGGATGGTTGGTGGCCAGCCTGGTCGGGGCCCTCCCCTACTTTCTCATCCTGCCGGAAGTTTCCTACGTCGAGGCCTTTTTCGAATCCGCTTCCGGGCTGACCACCACCGGGGCGTCGGTCCTCAGCGACCTTGAATCCCTTCCCCGCAGCCTCCATTTCTGGCGGGCCCTGAGCCAGTGGATGGGCGGCCTCGGGGTGGTCGTTTTCTTCGTCGCGGTCCTCTCCTTCCTCGGGGCGGGTGCCAAGGTCCTCTTTTCCCGGGAATCCTCGGCCCAGGCCGCCGACCTCAATACCTCCCGGGTCCAGGAGGGGGTGTTCCGCCTCGTCAAGGTGTACCTGGGCCTGTCCCTGCTTTGTACCTTCGTCTACTGGATGTGCGGCCTTTCCTGGTTCGAGTCGGTCGTCCACATGTTCACCACCCTCAGCACCGGCGGTTTCAGCACCCGTTCCGCAAGCATCGCTGATTTCGGCAATCCGGCCCTGGAATGGGCCGTCATCTTCTTCATGACCACCGGGGGGACCAGCTTTCTCCTCATCATTGAAGCCCTGTCCCGTAAATGGCGGGCAATCCGGACCTCCACCGAACTGAAGGCCTACTTCGGGCTGCTGGCCGGCTTCAGCCTCCTTGTCACCGCCTTTATCCTGATTGACCAACGGGAAGTGCACCCCCTTGCCGCCCTCCGCATGGCCGCCTTCCAGGTGGTTTCCATCATGACCACCACCGGTTTTGTGACTGCTGATTTTGACCTGTGGCTGCCCGTGACCCACATCATGCTCCTCGGACTCATGTTCATCGGGGGTTGTTCCGGATCCACCGCGGGAGGAGCCAAGGTCATCCGTTTTATCGTCGCCCTCAAGGTTTCCGCCCAGCAGGTGGAAAAAGCGTATCGCTCCCGCGTTGTCCGGCCCCTCGAGGTCAATGGGAAAAGCCTCTCTCCCGTGGAGGCCGAAACCATCATGTTCTACCTTGTCCTCCTCTGCCTCGTCGTGTTTTCCGCCACCCTGCTGATCGCCCTCTTCGAGCCATCCATGAGCTTTCCGGGAATTGTCTCGACCATGGCGGCATGCCTCTTCAACATCGGGCCGGGGCTGGCGGAAATCGGCCCCACCCGCAACTTTGCCGGCCTGCATTCCCATACCCAGTTGTTCCTTTCCCTCCTCATGATCATGGGACGGCTTGAACTGTTCGCTGTTCTGGTCCTTTTTGCCCCTTCGCTTTGGAAACGCTTTTGACCCACGCCCACCGTATGCAAAACTTCCGAACAGTTTTCCCTCTCCAAACGTCCTAACCCCATGAAGCTGCCACCGGAAACCAGCATCGTCGCCGATTCCCTCTGCAAACGTTTTGGGCGGACGGAGGCCATCCGGGATCTTTCCTTTACGGTAAAGCATGGCGAAATTGTCGGTTTTCTCGGACCGAACGGTGCCGGAAAAAGCACCACCCTGCGCATCCTGACGGGGGTCCTGCCGGCAACTTCCGGCCGTTTGTGGGTATGCGGGAAGGCCGTGCCTTGGCACCCCGCGGAAATCCGGAACCGGATCGGCTACATGCCCGAGAGCAATCCCCTGCCGGAAGACATGCGGGTGGTCGAGTACCTGCGCTTCAGGGCCCGGATAAAGGGGATTCCCCGGAACAGGCGGAAGGCCCGTATCGAGCAGGCCATGGAAGTGTGCGAGCTGCACCGGAAAGCGCGCCGGCGGATCATCGGGACCCTGTCGAAAGGATTCCGGCAGCGGGTGGGGATCGCCGACGCGATCCTGGCCGCCCCGAGCATCACCATCCTGGATGAGCCGACCATTGGCCTGGATCCGCATCAGGTGATCGCCATCCGCCGTCTTCTGGACAATCTGCGTGGCCAGACCACGGTCATCTTCTCCAGCCACATCCTCTCGGAAGTGGAAATCTCCTGCGACCGCATTCTCATCCTGAACCAGGGAACACTCGTCGCGGCCGGGACGGCAGCCGAGCTGCGGCGGGAATTTCTGCCGGGCTGTCATTTCCGCGTGGAAGTGGCCGGAGAGACGGACCGCCTCGGGGAGGAAATGCGTCGCCTCGGGGAGGACTGGTCCGTCGAGATCCATCCGCAACCGGACGGGGAATTCCGGGAAATCTCCCTCATCAACCGCACGAACGGGGCCGACGGGGAACAGGTCCTGAGGGAGCTGTTCCAGGAAAAGAACCTCCGGATACGATCCTTTCATCGCATCCAGCCCAGCCTGGAAGACATTTTCCTGACCGCCACCCGGCGAAGCTGGGAACTTTCCCAGGACGACCTTGCCGCAGTGGCACCCACCCGGAAAGCAACGAGAAAATGACCCAGATCCTGCGTCTTACCCTTCATGAGCTGAAGAGCCTGTTTTACGCCCCGAGCACCTACATCGCCATGGTCCTCTCCCTGCTCATGATGGGGTTCTTTTATTTCATGACCCTGCTGACGGTAAGCGCCGAGGAACAGGACCAGTTGCCCCCCACGCTCTTTTTCAGTCTTTTCTGGGTTCCGGTCCTGCTCATTGTCCCGATGCTCACCATGCGCAGTTTCGCCGAGGAACGCCGCCTCGGGACCATCGAGACCCTGCTGACAGCCCCCGTCAACCCCTCCCAGCTTGTTGTTTCCAAATTCCTCGCAGCCTACTGCTTTTATGTTCTGGTGTGGGGTCTTTCCATCGCTTTCCCGGCCATTACCTCCTTTTCCCTCCAGCAACCGGAGTTGCACGCGCGCCTCTTCCATGGAGGGGCCATGACCGGCGGGTTCCTCTTCATCGCCCTCTCCGGCTGCCTCTTCGTCTCCATCGGGATCTTCACCAGCAGCCTGACGCGCAGCCAGTTGGTCGCCGGCATGCTTTCCTTCAGCATCCTCTTCATGCTCATTGTCGGAATCGCGGCCATCCACATGCTTCAGCAGGAATTGAGCACCGGCACGCTCCTCTCCGACACGGTTCTCGACTACTTCCAGATTTTCGATCACTTTGACGATTTCAGCCGGGGCCTCGTGGACACCCGGCCCTTCGCCTATTACCTTTCCGGAACCGTGGCCATCCTTGGTCTTGCCGTCCTTGTCCTCGAAACCAAACGATGATCAAGATGTCCAAGTGGGAATCCTACCAGTTCGCAAACCGCCTGAAGTTCCTCAACAACTGCCTGCAGGTGCTGCTCATTTTCTCGCTGATTTTCGGCCTCAACTATCTGGCCATGCATCAGTTTCACCGCTTCGACCTGACGGAAAACCACCGTTACGCCCTCTCCCCGGAAACCCGGGCCTATATCCAGGAGCTCCCCGGCCCGATCCGGATCATCGTCACCATTCCCGGCGATTCCCCCCGGCAGGAGGAACAGGTCCTGTACCGCTATGTCAGCCAGCTCCTTCAGGAATACGTCTACCAAAGCCGCAGGTCGGGACGCTTTCTCATCGAGGTTGAATACGTCGACATCTACAAGGACCTGGTTCGGGCGGATTTCCTCGCGCGCACCCACGGGCTCGACCAGCCGGATTCCCTTCTTGTCCTTTCCGGCGAGCGCCAGCGGCTGATCCGGGCCGATGAACTCCTCTCCTTCGCGAACCTGCGGCCGGTGACCTTCAACGGGGAATCCACTCTCACCTCGGCCATCATGGAGGTGACCCAGGAACAGTCCCCGAAAATCTACTTCCTCCAGGGCCATCAGGAGGTGGAACCCTCCGATCCCTCGCCCCAGTTCGGTCTTTCCCATGTCACAAGGGAACTGCAGCTGCGCAATTTCACCATCGCCCGGCTGGATCTCACCAGTATCCCCGAAGTGCCCGGGGATGCTTCCGCCCTCGTCATCGCGGATCCCAAAGGCCCCCTCCTGACCTCCGAACTCGACAAGATCCGCAGCTACCTCTCCGACCGCGCCGGCCGCGTCCTGATCTGGGTGCGCCCGGGCGTGGAGACCGGCCTCCATCCCCTCATCGCCGAATGGGGGATCCGCCTCTCCGACCAGGTCGTCATAGAGCCCGATCCCGGATTCCGCGAAGCCAAGGGCACCCTCCTGGTCCGCAACTTCGGCGAACACCCCATCACCGAATCCCTCATCGAAAACAAGACCTTCCTCCTCTCGGGGTGGGTCCGCCCGGTCTTCCCGGTGCCCCCGCAGCCGGCGGATGAACGCCTCAGCTTCATCCCCCTTTTCGCCACCTCCCCCGAAAGCTGGGCGGAATCCTCCTACCAGACCGGCGCCGTCCCCTCCTTTGATCCCGGGGCCGATTTCAAGGGACCCGTCCCCATCGCCATCGCCGCCGAACGCAAGGCCTCCAGCCAGCTCGGGATCCGCGTCCCGGGCGGCCGGATCGTCGTCTTCGGGTCCGCCGATCTCTTCGCCAACCAGAACATCGCCTCCCTCGGAAATGTGAACCTCTTCTTCAATACCCTCAACTGGATGCTGGACCGGGACCGCTTTCTCATCATCCCACCGCGCCCGGTGGACTCCTACAAGCTCGCCCTCAGCCGGGACCAACTCCAGCAACTCGGCCTCCTCTTCCTCATCGTCCCGGGATCCGTCGCCGTGATGGGCCTGCTCGTTCACTGGATCCGCATCTCCTGATTTCCCGCCATGCGCTTCAAACTGACCATCCTCCTCCTTACCCTGAATGTCGCCCTCTTCGGCCTCATCTTCTACATCGACAAGGTCCGCAGCACCCGCAGCCTCTACGATTCCGATACCCGCCTCATCCTCGATCCCCTTTTCCTCCAGGGTCTCGATAAAATCGAGATCGCCAGCTCCAACAGCGATATCCGCTGGGAATTCGATAAAGAGGGCGCTCAAACCTGGCTTGTCCGCTCCCCCATTCACTGGAAAGCCAATCCCTACGCCATCCAGCAGCTCCTCTTTCAACTCAAAACCCTCGCCTGGGAGTCCCGCTTCCCTGTCAGCCAGCTTCCCCAGGCCGGCCAGTCCCTCGAATCCTACGACCTCGAAGCTCCGCCGCTGCGCATCACTCTCCATAACGGCGCTTCCTCCCTCCCTCTCCAGCTCGGGGCCCCCACCGAAATCGGCAACCGCCTCTACATGATGTCACCGGATGGTGAATATATATTGGTGATTTCCCGTGGGCTACTGGAAATCCTGCAGCGGGAGATGGAATCCTTTCTGGACAAGCGGATCTTCGGTCTGGGGATCGAGGAGAGCCGCGTGATCCAGATCCAGGACCGGTCGGCGAGCAACGTACGGGTGCGGCTGGAGCGGGGCCGGGAAGGGTGGCGATTCATCTCCCCGATTGAAGCGCCGGGAGACACGGAACGGGTGGAGGCGATGATTCGGGAGTGGCAGGGAATGGAAGTGGAATGGGCGGAGGAGAGGCCGGTCTTGGATCCGGGCCTGGAAGGGAATGCGATCCGGTTGACCTTTGAAGGGCTGAACGAGCGGGAGACGCTGATCCTTGCCCCGACGGCGCTGGAAGGGGAGACCTTCCACCTGGCGAAGCGGGAGGCCTACGGGGCGGTCTTCAAGGTCGGGGCGGAGCATGTGGAGCGGTTGCAGAACGCCCAGGAGGAGCTTCGGGAAAAGCGGATTCTGCATCAGCACGCAGCGGACTGGACCAGTTTGAAGATTGAATTCGGGGAATTGAGCACGACGCTACAGCAGCTGGAAAGCGGTGAATGGCAGGTTCTGTACACGAGTCCGGGCGAAGGGCTGAGGACCCTGCCTGCGGATTCGAAGGCGATCGAGGAGGTGCGGACCCTGGTCCGGACGATGGAGGCGGTCCGCTTTGTCAGCGACGCCCCCTCGGAGAACGATCTGATCCGCTACGGTCTGGACCAGCCGCAGCGGAGGATCAGCCTGCGAAAGGCATCGGGGGCCGGCATCGAGTTGCGGATCGGGGGAGTGAGTTCCGAGGGCGAGGGAACCCTTCTGTACGGGACAACGACCGAGTCGGCATCCGTATTCCTGTTGCGCCCCCATATTCTTGCCGGATTGCCGCTGGATCCGCTGCATTACCGGGAACGAACCATTTTCTCCCTGCCCGATCCGGCCGGGTTGGCGGATATCCGGCTGCTTGAAAGGGCCTCTGGGGCGGACCTGCTTTCCGGTGAGGTTCCCCCGGAAGCGGGTACCCTTGCCTCCATCCGGGAAACGCTTTCGGCGTACCTACACGCCGTGGAAGTGGAAAGTTACCTGGACAGCTTTTTCAGCGATCCCCTGAGGGCCGGGGGCGACCGATTGATCGAGTGGCCCTGGCTGCTCGAGGCCGATGTCACCCATTCCCAGGCTTCCACAACCGCGGAGGGAACGGAACAAAAGGTTCGTTTCCACATCTCCCGCCGCCTCGGAGGAACAACCCAGTATATCGGGGATCCTGCTTCGGGTCTGGTTGGCAAATTGCCTGTGGATATCATCGAGTGCCTTGATCCTTTGCTGGTGCGCTTCCCGGAGAACCCCGGCCCGCCGCCGGAGACCGGGGAACCCGCTTCCGCAACGGAGCCGGAAAAGGGGGAACAAGCCGTCATTGAATCCAACCCGGCCCCCTAGGAGTACATGCGTCCGCTCTTCCATTTCCGGAAAATTGCATGGAAGGGGGGCAGTTTCTTCTGCCACTGCCTGAATCTCGTTCTCGCCGCCCTGGCAATCGGACAGGGCGGCATGCTGGTCCTGAATCTTGTGCAACGGGAAATTCCCCTGCCCGACCGCTTGGCTAATTGGGCCCTCAACGAACTGGGGCCCGGCGGATTCCGTGCCAGCTGGTCCAGTGTTGTCTTCGACCTGCGGGGAGGGCTGCTCCTGGATGACTTCGTCCTTCAGGATGGCGGGACCGATGAAATCATTCTCACCGCCCGGCAAACCCGGATGCAATGGGATCCCTTCAACCTTCTCGTCGCCGGAATCCCCCCTTTTTCCGAGGTCGAGGCCCGCATGGTCCGGATCTACATGCCCGCCAGCATTTCCCCCAGCGGTCTCAACGAACCCGCCCTCTTCGTCCAGAATGCGGAACTGAAGGAGGAGGAGGGACGTCTCCTGCTCTCCTCCCTTTCCGTCCAGACGGGGGGCCTCGAGCTTTTCATCAGCGGGTCCGCTCCCCTCGACCTTTTGATCGGAACGAAGCCTGCCACGGATGGAGTCAACCGGATTACCCTCTTGCAGAAACTCAACCAGCTGCCGCCCGACCTCCATGCCAGCGCCCTCGTCGAATGGGAAATGTCACCGGCACGAGAACACCAGTTTGTCATCGAGGGAATCATCCCGCAATATCACTTCAGCGGAGCCGCTTTCCATGAATTGACCGGCAATGCCCGCCTCCTGCTTTCCCCCGGCGCCGCCCGTTTGGTCAACCTGCAACTGGACGGACGGATCGGGTCCCTGCCGGACTTCCCCGCTCTCCCCGCGTCCGTCAAAACCTTCATTTCCCATCCCGTCCCTTTCCACCTCCGGGCCGACGGCCCCCTCCAAAACTGGGGCTCTTTCAGCTTGCCGACAAGCGTGCGCCTGAGCCTCTATCCGCGTTCCCCCGCCCTCCCCGTCGACCAGCTGCATCTCGCCACCAACCTCTGGAACCCCTCCAACCCCGTGTTCTGGATCGCTTCCAGCCCCCGCCTTTTCGCCGCCGGAACCGCCCGCTTTCTGCCCGATGCCCCGGGACCCCTTCCCCTCTCCCTCGCCTTTCGCGCCTCCCTGCCCAACCCTTCCCTCGTCCATTTTTTCAAGGGACCCCCGGTCGATTTCCGGCTCGAGAACCTTCAGGCCCGCCTTCTCCGCATTGAGGCCGCTTTCGATCCCCTTTCCCGGACCCTCGCCGGTTCCCTCCTCTGCGATTCCCTTCTTGTCGCTCATACCCCTTTCGCCCACCTGCACTCCCCCTTTTCCCTCCAGCCCCACTCCCTTTCCTTCCACCCCATCCGCGCCACAAAGGCCCATGATGAGTTCGCCTCCGGTTCCTATTTCCATCACCTCCCCTCCTCCCGCTTCTCCCTCCATGCCATTGGGCAGGTCTTCCCCGCCTCCCTCGATTCCCTCCTCGGTCAATGGTGGCCCAGCATCTTCGCCGATATCCAAACCCCCGCCCCCATCCCGGCAGATGTCACCGTTTGGGGACTCTGGCGGGAGGAAAACTCCCTGCAAAGCATGACGCGGGCATGGGGGCGCGGGGCGCGTTACCGGGGCGTGGAGGTACCGGAGCTGGAGGTACGGGTCCGCAGCAATGGGGAGTGGGCCTTTGTGGAGAAGCTGGAAGCGCGTTTCGGGGAGGGGAGCATACGGGGGCAGGTTGCGCTGCGGTCCAATCTGGAGGACAGCGAACCGTACCGTGCGGTGATCATCGACATGACGAGTGACGGGCCCTGGGAGGCCGTGGTGGGGGCGAGCGGCCTGGACGGACTGGGGCAGCTGGCTTTTACGGGGCGACCTCGTGCAGGGGCGAAAGGGACGGTCTGGCAGGACGCGGGCAATGGATTTGACAAGGAGGCGGTGGCGGATCTGGCGTTCAACCTGACGCAGGGGGAGGGAACCTGCACGTGGCAAGGCCTGACGATGGAGGGGCTTTCCGCCACGGGCCAGGCCGTGGGTTCCTCGCTGGAGGTGAAGCGTCTGAGCGGACGGTTTGCGGAAGGCGTCTTCACCGGGGGCATGCGGGTGGAGGACTGGGAAAGGGAAGGGATGCGGCGGAAGGAATTTCAATTCCAGCTCTTTGACGCGCAGTACGGCGAGGCCATGCGTCAATTGACGGGGCTTCTGGAGGATCCCGAAGCGGTGCGGGAATCGCTGTTGGGCGGAGCGGACAGGGGCCGTCTGGACACCTCGATCCGGATGGCCACGGGTGGGGCCGTGGGAAAGGCTGTGGGGGAAGGGTGGGTCTGGCTGCGGGATGCGCAGGTGGGGGAGATCCACCTGCTTGGAGGGCTTTCCCGTTTTCTTGACCGGATGGGGCTTGATTTCAGCAGTCTGGACCTGAACGCGGCAACCCTGGAATGGAAGCTGGCGGAGGGCATCCTGAGCATAGAGAAGGGGTTGGTAACCGGTCCGGCGCTCGCGATGGAACTTTCAGGATTCGCGGACCTTGCGAGCAAAAACCTGGCCCTTGGGGCGGAAGTCACGCTCTTCAGCGGATTCATGGGCAAACTGCTCTCCCCGGTGAGCGAAACCCTGAACTTCGACCTGACGGGACCGCTGGACCAGCCAAGCTGGCAGGTGCGCCTGAGGCCATTGCGCTGGTTCCAGAACCGCCTGAACAGGGTCCCCATGCCCTGAGAAAAGGCGGGCCTTCAGTGGAAGCGGATTTCAATTGCCCTCGGCGGACAAAAGTTATCAGACTGCCCGCCACAATGGAATCAACAGAGGAGGAGAGCCTTGGAAATCAAAGAGATTAAAGCGATTGTCGACCTCATGAAGCGGTCGGGACTGACGGAGTTCCAGCTGGAAGAGAAGGATTTCAAGCTGAAGATCTGCCGGAAGAGCGATGAAGTGCAGACCATTTACCAGGCGGCGACGCCGGCGCCGTTTCCGGTGACACCGCCGCCGGTCCCCACGGCGTCCGCCCGGAACACCCCTTCGCCGATGGAGGAAAATGCCGTGGAAGACAACGGCACCTACATCCGTTCCCCCATGGTGGGAACCTTCTACACCGCCCCCTCCCCGGAAAGTCCGCCCTTTGTCACCGCCGGCGACCCGGTAACCGAGGAAACGGTCGTGTGCATTGTTGAAGCAATGAAGGTGATGAACGAAATCAAGGCGGAAATGAAGGGGAAGATTGCCGAGGTTCTGGTGGAAAACGGGGACAGTGTCGAGTACGGGCAGCCCCTTTTCCGCATCCAGTGACGCTCCGGGGTTCACAGGCGCTGACATGATGAAAAAAATCCTCATTGCCAACCGGGGGGAAATCGCCCTTCGCATCATCCGGGCCTGCCGGGAGCTCGGGATCCAGACGGTGGCCGTTTATTCGGAAGCGGACGAGCAGTCCCTGCACGTGCAACTGGCCGACGGGGCCATCTGCATCGGTCCCCCGGCCAGCACGGAATCGTACCTTCGCGCGGAGCGCATCATTGCCGCCGCGGAAATCGCGGACGTGGACGCCATTCATCCGGGGTATGGGTTTTTATCGGAGGATCCGGACTTCGCGGAGCAGTGCGAGGAGTGCAAGATCAAGTTCATCGGGCCCCGCTCCTCCTCCATCCGCATGATGGGGGACAAAGCCACCGCCCGGGCGACGGTCAAGGAGGCGGGGGTGCCGACGGTTCCCGGCAGCGAAGGTGTGGTGCGGGATGCGGAAGAGGCCCTCCACATCGCCGAAAAGATCGGCTTCCCGGTCATCATCAAGGCCGTCGCCGGCGGCGGCGGACGCGGCATGCGTCTCGCGCACAATGCCATGGCCTTCAAACGGGAGTTTTCCGCGGCCGGCAACGAGGCGGAAAAAGCCTTCGGCAACGGGGACGTCTATATAGAGAAGTTCATCGAGGAGCCCCGCCACATCGAATTCCAGATCCTTGCCGACGAGCACGGCAATGTCGTGCATCTCGGGGAACGCGACTGTTCCATCCAGCGGCGTCACCAGAAAGTGGTGGAGGAGTCCCCTTCCCCCTTCATGACCCCCGAGCTGCGCGAAGCGATGGGGGAGGCGGCCGTCAAGGCGGCCCGCGCCTGTGGCTACGCGAACGCCGGGACCATTGAATTCCTGGTGGATAAGAACCGGAATTTCTATTTCATTGAAATGAACACCCGCATCCAGGTCGAGCACCCGGTTACCGAGGAAGTGACGGGCATCGACCTCATCAAGGAACAGTTCCGCATCGCCGGCGGCGAGGAATTGAGGTTGGCGCAGGAGGACGTGCAGCTGAACGGGCACGCCATCGAAGTGCGGATCTGCGCGGAGAACCCCTCCATGAACTTCGCTCCCAGTCCGGGTGAAATCAGTCTCTACTTCCCCCCGGGCGGGCACGGCGTCCGCGTGGACAGCCACATCTACGGCGGGTACACCGTTCCCAAGTATTATGACAGCATGATTGCCAAGGTGATCACCGTGGGCCGCGACCGCGACCTTGCCCTCGCTCGCATGAACCGGGCCCTGAGCGAATACCTCATCCGCGGTATTTTCACAAACATCGGGTTTTCCCGTTCGATTATCAACGATCCGGAATTCGTCCGGGGGAATTTCACAACCCGCTTTATCGAGGAATTCATGCAGCGAACACCGAAAACGCTTTTCGAAAGCAAAATTCATCCCTAAACTGGTTTCCAGGAACAAAAGAACCGCCGAGACCCATGGAAGACGAAAACAGAACCGAACACTTTGAGGGCCTTGAACCGATCCAGGAGGATTCCGGACTGGGCAGCATCAGCATCAACAACGAGGTGGTGGCCAACATTGTCGCCATGGCGGCCCGGGAAGTCCCCGGTGTGGTCTCCCTCGCCAGCGGCAGCATCAAGGATGACATCGCCGGTCTCTTTGGCAGCCGCCGGGAAAGCGGGTCTTCCGTGGCCATTCGGGAGGAGGCGGACGGCTCCTACCACATCAGTGTGAAATTGATCCTCAGCTTCGGCGTGCAACTGGCCAAGGTCGCCCAAAGCGTCCAGGTCGCCGTGCGTGACCGGGTTGAAAACATGACCAACAAGGAAGTTTCCAAGGTGAACATCATTGTGGACGGCGTTCGCCAGGAAGAAACCGAACCAGGCCGGGAGACCTCGGAAGTGTGAACAATCCCGGCTGAAACCCTACCAGAAAAATGTCATTCGACACCCTCAACCAGGCTCTGAAGCACCTGCTGGAACCGCCGTACCTCTATTTTGCCGCGGTGGCGGTCGTGCTGCTGGTGGCGCTCTACATCGCCTACACCTGCCGCAGGGCCAACCAGGGCATTGTGCCCTTCAAGACCCAGGGAGGGAGCATTGAAATCGCCCCCCACACCCTGCGCGGGGTGATCCAGCAGGCCGCCAACAGCATTGAAGGGGTGGAAAGGGCGTCCTGTCGCCATTTCATGAAGGGGCGCAATCTCGGGGTGAAGGTCGCCATTCACCTGCGTGCCAACAGCCGCCTCAAGGATGTCGAGGCACGCATCAAACGGTGCATCCAGGCGACCCTGTACGAGCAGTTCGGCATGGAAAATGTCGACCCGATCCATATCCGGGTCACCCGCATGATCGGGGATCCCGTGGCTGTCACCTCGATGAGGAAACGGGAAGAGGATGCCGAAATCCAATCCATGACGGGCCTGGAAGACGATGATTCCGGGGATGAGCGGCCCTACGCCGACGAGACCCGGATTTGACCAGGTTTCCCTTCGCCCCGGTGCGGAAGATGAGTCAACAACCTGTACGGACGGGCTTTTACGGCATACTCGACACGGGATACGTGGACGACAACGAGTGGGAATACAAGGCCGAGGGGCTTCTGGCGGGAGGCGCCTGTCTGCTGCAGATCCGGGCCAAGGGGCACCCCCTGGACCGGATCTGCGAGTTGACGGAACGCATCCTGCCGGCCGTCGCGAAGCATGCCGTCCCGCTCATCATCAACGACCACCTGCAGGTGGCCCTGGAATTCCCGGGGACCGGGCTTCACCTCGGGCAGGAGGACGGGGATATCCGTGCGGCCCGCGAGAAACTGGGTCCCGGACGTGTTCTCGGACTTTCCACCCATTCCCTCGAACAGGCCCGGATGGCCATCGAGGCCGCGGATATCCTTTCCTATTTCGCGGTGGGACCGGTCTTCCCCACCGGAACCAAGCCGGCCTACACGCCGGTGGGAACCGACCTGGTGCGCCGGGTCGCCGACCTCGCCCCGCCCCTCCCCTTTTTCTGCATCGGGGGAATCAACCGGCTGAATGTCGATGAGGTGATTGCCGCCGGGGCACGCGGGATCGTGGCCGTTTCCGACCCGCTCCAGGACAGCGACACCGAATCGGCCACCCGATTCTACGTTGAGCGCCTGGCCACCCCGGGGGACGCTTGACAAGCGGGCATGGCCGGCGTTCTGTTGTCCGTCCCATTCTGGTACCCATGGAAGGTGGTAAAAAGGTCATCACAGTCGTCTGCACCGGCAATGTCTGCCGCAGCCCGATGGCGGAATTTCTTCTCCGCCACGCCCTCCGCAACGAGCCCGAGCCCCTCTCTTCCTGCAAGGTGATCTCCGCGGGGGTTTCGGCCTTTCCCGGGGATCCACCCTCCCGGAACGCGGTCGAGGCCATGCGGAAAGTGAAGATCGACCTGCAGGACCACCGCAGCCGGCCGCTGACCGACCAGCTTCTGGATATATCGGACCTCATCCTCACCATGACCAGCAGCCACCAGGAGATCATCCGCCTCCAGAATCCGGATCTGCGAACCCCCGTTTACCGCTTCCGGGAATGGATGGATTCCGGAACCAGGGAAGTACCGGACCCCTTCGGCGGTTCGCTGGATGTTTACCTGGAAACCCGCGACAGCCTGGCCGAGGCCATTCCCTCGGTCCTCCACTTCCTTAGAACACAGTTCACGAAATGAAAGTTAGCATTGGATTTGATCATGGCGCCATCGGCCTGCGGGAGGCGGTGCTGCGAAGCTTGGAGGAGGCCGGCCACGAAGTGACCGACCACGGGACCGATTCCAGCGAATCGGTCGACTACCCGGACTACGCGCGCGATGTCACCGCCGACATTGTCGAGGGCCGCGCGGAGGCCGGCATCCTCTGCTGCACGACCGGAATCGGGATGTCCATGGCCGCAAACAAGGTGAAGGGCATCCGCGCCGCCCTGGTCCGCTACGAGGACGAGGCCGCGCTCACCCGCCAGCACAACGACGCCAACGTCCTCTGCATGGGGGCCCTGCACACCACGCCCCACGAGGCGGCCCGCCTCGTCAAGGCGTTCCTTGAAAACACCTTCACCGGGGCCGATCATCCGCGCCATTCCCGCCGGGTCGGAAAATTCATGGAATGGGAAAATACCTCCTGCCTGTGATCGCCACTTGACCCCTCCCGCACTCTGGCCAACTTGACTGACATGAGCACCACCGATAGCGCACCCGCCCAGCTGAATTCCGCCCCGGCAAGGGAACTGGACCCCGAGCTCTACGCCGCCGTCGAAGGGGAACGCGAACGACAGCAAAGCCACATCGAGCTGATCGCTTCCGAGAATTTCACCCTTCCGGCCGTCATGGAGCTGACCGGCAGCGTCCTCACCAACAAATACGCCGAGGGCTATCCGGGCAAGCGCTACTACGGCGGCTGCCAGTGTGTCGACGTGGCCGAACAACTGGCCATCGACCGCGCCAAGGAACTGTTCGGGGCCGAATACGCCAACGTCCAGCCGCACGCCGGCAGCCAGGCCAACTTCGGCGTTTACACCGCCATCCTCGAACCGGGGGACAAGATCCTCACCATGAACCTCTCCGACGGCGGCCACCTCACCCACGGCAGTCCGGTCAACTTCTCCGGCAAGTTGTATTCCGTGGTCCACTACGGGGTGGATCCCGAAACCGGCCGGATCGACTACGATGCCCTCGCCGAACAGGCCGGGAGGGAAAAACCGAAAATGATCACCGTCGGCGCCTCCGCCTATCCGAGGATCATCGATTTCGAGCGGATGGCCGCCATCGCCCATGAGGTCGGCGCGACCATTCTCGCGGACATCGCCCATATCGCCGGCCTTGTCGCAGCCGGGGAGCATCCGAGCCCGGTGCCGTTCTGTGATTTCGTCACCACGACGACGCACAAGACCCTGCGCGGGCCCCGCGGCGGGCTCATCCTGGCCAGGGAGAAATATGCCAAACAGCTCAATTCCGCCATATTCCCGGGCGGGCAGGGCGGTCCGCTGATGCATGTGATCGCCGCCAAGGCGCTCTGCTTCAGGGAGGCGATGAAGCCCGAATTCAAAACCTACCAGCAACAGGTGCGCCGGAACGCCGCCGCGATGGCCGAAACCTTCAACAGCCTCGGATACAAGCTGACCAGCGGGGGCACCGACAACCACCTGATGCTCATCGACCTCCGCAAGAGCCATCCGGACCTCACCGGCAAGGCGGCACAGGTCGCCCTCGACAAGGCCCATATCACGACCAACCGCAACACCGTGCCCGGCGAGACGCGCAGCCCCTTCCAGACCAGCGGGCTGCGTATCGGCACCCCCGCCTGCACCAGCCGCGGCATGGTGGAGGAGGATTTCCGCCGGATCGCCAAGGCGATCGACCGCGTCCTCGGCAATATCGAGGATCCGGCGGCCATCGGAGAGGCACGCGAAGTCGCCCTGGAGCTTTGCCGGGCGCACCCCTTGCCCTATTGATCTTGGAAAGGCTGGACCCATGCACCGAGGAAGCGCTCATCGCGCACCTGCTGCAGTTTGTGACGCCGGAAAAGCGGGCCCGGATGGCCGGGGTTATCGGGAAACGGACCTGTTTCCTGCGGGTCGTCCTGGAGGATGTCTTCCAGCCCCACAATGCCAGCGCGGTCATGCGCTCCTGTGAATGCTTTGGCATCCAGCATCTGCATGTCATCGAGAACCGGTATGCCTACACCCTGAACCGCGAGGTTGCCATGGGATCCTCCAACTGGATCCACCTGCACCGGCACAACCGCAAGGACGCCGACAATACCGCCGACTGCCTCCGCGAATTAAGGAAAGAAGGATACCGCATTGTCGCCACAAGCCTGGATTCCTCCTCGATTCCCATCCGGGACCTGAAGCTGGACAGCCCGCTCGCCCTCTGGTTCGGCACCGAAGAGGAGGGATTGAGCGAAACCGTCCTGCGGGAGGCTGACGCCCATGTCCACATCCCCATGTTCGGCTTCACCCAGAGTTTCAACATCTCCGTCAGCGCCGCCATCTGCCTGCATGAGCTCCGGCACCGCCTGGAATCAACCGGCTCGGATCCCGGACTGACCCCCGCGGAGATCCGCGCCGTCTACCGCCTCTGGCTGCGAAAATCGCTAAAAAATGGTGAAATCCTCGAGAGAACCTTTCTCCAGTCCCGCCAGCAGGATGTTTGACAAGCCAAAGCGCTGTTTTGTCTTGCTGATTGGGCCAGAGTTTCCAGCATGACCTGAACCGGCATGGGAGAAGAATATTTCATTCGCGGACCAGAGGAGGAGACCGCACGGGGTCCCTACGGAATCGATGAACTGCTGACCCTCGCGGAAGCGGGGCAGATCACGCCCGATCATTACTACTTTGATCCGCGGATGGAAAGCTGGGCCCTCATCCATTCCAACGAACCGCTCAAGGAAAAGATTTTTCCCGAAAAGAAGAAGTTGAGCCTGCGCAAGAAGACCGATGAGGAAGTCGTATCCCTCAACCGGGAGGATGTGGATACCGAACCGGTCAAGGTGGAGGAAATGCTGGCCGCGGCGGAAGGCCATACCGACGAGACGAAGCATGTCCGGACCAAGCGCCTCTGGCAGGAACGCACGGCCACCGTCTCCGTCCCCACCCTGGGTATGATGCTCCTGATCTCCGCCCTTTCGGTCCTGTATCCCAGCTGGGCCATCGTGGACGGCATCATCAATGACAAGGAGGGGGCCTGGCAGCTTCTGTTCCAGCAACCGGTCGTCCTCCTCGGGTCCCTTGACCTCATCATGGGCGTGTTCCTTTTCCTGAACGCCACCGAGATTTTCCCCCTGATCCGCTTCCGCGCCATGCTGGGCGCCGGTTTCTTCTCGATCGTGTACCTTTCCCATTTTCTTGTCGGGGACCCCCAGGGCCTGTGGCTCTGCCTGGCCAATCTCGCCTTCGGCATCGGCCTGTACGTGTGTACCCTGACCCTGAACTTCACCCTGATGGCCAGCTCCGCCGCAATCGGCATCGCCGGCGCCCTCGGCATCGCCTGGTACAGCAATCTGGTGCCGCTGCTGTTCAATTCCTGATTCACCCCGGCGCAGCGAAATGGCCCCCGCGCCAAACAAGCCCCGAACGGACTCCCCGAAAAGCCGACGACAGCGGTTGAGGGAATTCCTCAGCAGGGGGATCTGGGAAGCCGGCCTTGGCGAGGAAACCAGCCTGAAGGGACAATGGGTCGCCTTTCTGCGGATCCTTTCCATTTCCTGGAGGGGACTGCTCGAAAACAGGCTCTTCAGCCGTGCCGCGGCATTGAGTTACTCCTCCCTCATCGCCCTTGGCCCGCTGGTGGCCATCGTGGTCTTCCTTTCGAGTTCCTTTGTGCGCACGGACGCGGAAACACAGGTAAAACGGGCCCTGCTGTTTGTCGCGCCCTCCCTGCAGGAATTGATCACCCTGGAGGAGGTCCCGGGAGCCGGATCCGAGGAGGAGCGGATGGCCACCGCCCTCGACACCCTGATTTCCCAGATCGTCGAGGGAGCCCGGGAACTGTTGAGCCAGATCAACACGGCCGGCTCCAAGACTTTCGGGGCGATGGGGTTCCTCATCCTGATCTGGGTCGTGATCCAGTTACTGACCTCGATCGAGACCACCCTCAACCAGATCTGGGGCGTTCACCAGGGCAGGCCCTGGAGCCAGCGCATTGTCTTCTACTGGACCTTTGTCAGCCTGGGGGCCCTGCTCGGGTTGGGTTCCACCGCCCTGTTTTCCGCGTCGAATATCGCCGGCATGTTCGACTGGGTGCCCTTTGGCAGCGACATGAGCACAATGCTGCTCAACATCTCCCCACTTCTTTCCTTCTTCATGCTGGTCGTCCTGCTGGCCCTCTTCTACCGCTTCTTCCCCAACACCAGCGTGCGCCTGAAGCCGGCCTTCATCGGCAGCCTTCTCACCGCCAGCCTCCTGTTCCTGAACAATTATCTCAGCATCCTCTACGTTCACCGGGTCATTTCCTTCCAGAGCCTTTACGGATCCGTGGGCATCATCCCGGTCCTCATGATCGGCCTGTACTTCTTCTGGGTCCTGATCCTTCTCGGCGGGCAGCTTACCTACGCCGTACAGAATGTCGACTTCCTTGCCAACCAGGCCGCCTGGGACCGCATCAGCCCGGGTGCCCGTGAGCTGCTGACCCTCTCCGCCTTTCTCCAGATCGCCCGCCGTTTCCATGCCTGTGAACCGGCTCCCACCATGAACGAGCTCAGCACCCGACTGCATGTTCCCGTCAACCTCGTCAATGAGGCCCTGCAGGTGCTGGAGGAACTCGACTGGATCACCCGGATCACCATCGAGGAAAGGCGCAGCGAATCCGAAAGTGTCGGCTTCCGCCCGGCCCGGCCGCTGGAGACCTACACCCTCTCGCGCTTCCGATCAGCGGTGGAGGAAACCGGCGACTCCACCATCCGGGCCAATCTCCAGCAAACCGATCCCCTTCTGGAAAAATACCGCAAGGCGGCCCTGTGGCATGAGGAGGATTCCTTTTGCCAGACCCCGCTCGAGACGCTCCTGCAGGAGTGAAAGCCCTTTGCCGCGCAACCTTGACAGGTCGTGCCGTCCCCCTAGCATCGCCGGTTTTAATCCATCACCCGTATGATTACCTGGTTACAGAATTTCTTTCTCAAGCACAACAAGTGGCTCTTCGGGGGCCTGCTGATCGTGATCATCGTGACCTTCGTCCTGACGATTGGTCCGCAGAGTTTCTTCGGCAGCAGCGGGGGCCAGCAGCGCCGGGCGCTGAACTATTACGGCTACGACCTGAGTTCGGAATCGGACCAGCGGGCGATGGCCTTCACCGCGGAAATCAGCGCCATCCTGCACCCGGAGCTGCAGCTGCGGCGGGAACAGTTGATGGACTACGCCTATCTCCGGGTGGCGGCCCTGGGCATCGCCAACCAGATCGGGGTTCCCCAGCCGACAAGGGAGGAGTTGGGTGATTACGTGGAAACGCTCATGATTTTCGCCAACCCGCAAACCGGGGAATTTTCCGCCGAATCCTACAACCGGATGATGGAGGCCCTGAAGAGCAACGCCCGCTTTGACGAGGAATCCATCGGGATGGTCATGCGCGAGGACTACCGCATCCAGAAGGTGCGCGACGCCCTGGCTGGTCCGGGCTACATGCTCCCCTTCGAGTTGAAGCAGGATTACCTGAACCAGCAGACCGACTACACCGTGGTGCTGGCGGATTTCAGCTACGGGAGTTTCAACCCGGAAATCCCGGTCGAGGAGGATGACCTGCTCCAGTATTTCAACGAAAACCCCGCCCGTTATGAGATCGCGGAGACCCTTTCAGTGACCGCCCTGCTTTTCAAGGGGGAGAGTTATCTCAATGAAGTGCCGGCGCCGGCGGAGGCGGACCTGGAGGCCTGGTTCGCCCGCAACAAGGCGAAGTATGAGGCCAACCGGGAAAAGCCGGAAGGCGCGGAGGGGGAAGAGGCGGAGCTGCCGGAGCTGACCCTGGCCGATATCCGGGAACAGGTTGCCGCCGAGTGGAGGGAAGCGGAAGCGCGGAAGCTGGCGGCCAGGAAAGGGGAGCAGTTCAGCGTCCGCCTGTGGCAGGAGGGAATCCAGCTGGATTCCCCCGAATACCAGGCCCTGCTCGGGGAATTCCATGTCAAGAGCCGGGACCTCCCCCCTTATTCCCGCGATCAGCCGCCCGCCCAACCGGATGTGCCGGCCCAGTTGCTTGATTCCATGTGGGTCTACGCCACCAATCCCAATCGCTACTTCTCCGATATCACACAAATTCCCGAGGGAGCCGTCATCCTGGTGAAACACGGCCTCACCGAGGCACGCATGCCGGAATTCGGGGAGGTCCGTGAACAGGTTGTCCAGGACTACAAGCTGGCGGAGAAACGGCGCCTCTTCGCCGAAAAAGGAAAGGAACTGCGCGAAACGATCCGCACCCGTCTCGAATCGCAATCCTTCAATGAGATCGCCGCTTCACTCGGCCTGGAGGTGCGGGATCCGCAATCCTTCAAAGGCGATGCCGTACCCCCTGAGCTCCGCAACTCAACGGTCTGGGACCAGGCGCGCTACCTTGAAACCGGTGGGCTCTCGCGAATGGTCATCCGGGACGATACCGGGACCTTCGCCTATCTGCAGGACAAATCGGTTCCCGAGATCGATAGCGAATCGGAGGAGTTCAAGGAGTTTGTCGCCCAGCGTACCGGATCGTTCAGCGCCGCTCTGGGATGGGCCCGCCTGCGGGAAATCACGGATACCAGCCTCAGCTCCCTGATGGGCCCGGCAGTGGCCCGGGAATAACCGGTCAGTTCAGGGCACCACCCGGTCCACCGGGATCTGGTGCCGGAACCAGGATCGCTGTTTGCGCATGAGCTGGTTGGTGTGGGTGTAGATCGCCTCCTCCAGGTCAGCCTCGGGAAGTTTGCCGTCCAGGAAGGCGAGAACCTCGCGGTAACCGATGGCACGGCAGGCGCTGGAATTGCGTTCAAACCCGCGGGCCCGGAGGGCGCGCACCTCGTCGACCAGGCCGGATTCCAGCATCCTGCGGACGCGGCGCCGGTTTCGTTCCCGCAGTTCGCCCGGCGGGCGCTCAATGAGCCGGACCTCCTTGGTCCAGTCCGGAAGGGGCACCGGCAGGGAAAGGAATTCCTCACGCAAGGCGCGCCAGGACCTGCCCGAGGCCCGGCAGCGGATCAACGCCTTCTCCACCCGCCGCGGATTGCGCAGGTCGAGTCCCTCGAAGGTCTCCCCCTCCGGATTCAATTCGCGCAGGGCCGCGACCAGGCCCTCCAACCCGCAGGCACGGCGAAGATCCGCCACTTCCCCGCCCAGCCCGGCGGGGATTTCCATCCCGTCGACCACCGGATGGAAGAAACTCCGCAGGTAAAATCCGCTTCCGCCGGCGACGATCACGGTTTTCCCGAGGGCGCGCTGCCCCTCGAGGATTCCGTCCCGGTAGCGGATGTAGCGGGAAACGGAATACGGCTCATCGGGTTCGGCCAGGTCGATTCCGAAGTGCGGAACCCGGGCCTGCTCCTCCCTTGTCGGCTTGGCTGTGCCGATATCCATCCCGCGGTAGACGCACAGGCTGTCGCAGCTGAGGATCACGGCCCCGCTCCTCTCCGCTTCAGCCAAGGCCGCTTCCGTCTTGCCGCAGGCGGTCGGTCCAACTAGGAAGATCAGATGCCCGTCTTTCATCGTATCGTGACCAAACTGTAACCGCCCGGTCACAGTTTGGACAGAATTTCCTGCTAATCTTCAATCCATGCAATGCCGATTGCAAGTGCGGATCCCAACCGGAACGTCGACTGAACGCTTTGAATTTCACACTGGTCACTGAAACCTTTCCGCCTGAAATCAACGGCGTCTCCATGACGCTGGGCCGTCTGGTCGACGGTCTCCGGTCCCGCGGCATCCGCGTGACGGTGATCGCCCCCCGGCGCCGCGACCGGGAGGAGGCCCAGGGAGGCCACACCCTGGTCCAGGTCAGGGGCCTGCCGATCCCCCGCTACCCGGAGCTGCGCTTTGGCCTTCCCTGCGCGCACCGGCTCAGGCGGCTCTGGAACCTGGATCCGCCGGATATCGTCCATGTCGCGACCGAGGGCCCGCTGGGCTGGAGCGCCCTTCGCGCCGCCCGCGCGCGGGGATTGCCCGTGGTCTCCAGTTTCCATACCAACTTCCACAGTTATGGCAGCCACTACGGGTACGGATTCCTCCGCAAGCCCGTACTGAAGTGGTTGCGCCACTGCCACAACCGCACCCGCCTGACCTTCGCCCCCTCGGGGGACCTGATCCGGACCCTTGAGAGGGACGGCTTTGCCAACCTGCGCCTGTTTGCCCGGGGAGTGGACCTCGCCCTGTTCGGTCCCCATCGCCGCGATGAGGCCCTGCGGGGCTCGTGGGGAGCGCAGGCGGACACCCCGGTCGCCCTCCATGTGGGCCGCCTGGCCGGCGAGAAGAACCTCGAGCTGGTGGTGCGGGCATGGCAGCGCATGCGGGACCGCCTGCAGGACCTGAAACTGGTGCTGGTGGGGGACGGACCGGAACGGAGGCGTATCGAAAAGGCTTTTCCGGAGGTCATTTTCGCCGGGATGCAGCGCGGGGAGGCCCTTGCCGCCCATTACGCCAGCGCCGACTGCTTCCTCTTCGCCAGTGTCACGGAGACCTTCGGGAACGTGGTCACGGAAGCCATGGCCAGCGGGCTTCCCGTTCTGGCCTACGATTACGCCGCCCCGGGACGCTTCATCAAGTCCGGCACCAACGGAATGCTCGCCGACTACAACGACTCCCGCGCCTTCATTGACCAGGCCATGGTCCTTGCCGGAAACCGCCAGGAATGGACCTCAATCGGATCAGCCGCCCGGGAAACCATGCGCCCGCACTCGTGGGACGCCATCATCGACCAGTATCTCAAAGAACTCCACTCGCTTCCGGAAATCCAAACCCTCCGTTCCACATGATCATGAAAATGCCGAAAAAACCCGTCCTCCGGTTCAAGACCCTGATCCTCTCGGATGTGCACCTCGGCGCACCCGACTGCCAGGTGGACAAGGTCAACCACCTGCTCAAGTACAGCGAATGCGATAGGCTGATCCTCAACGGCGACATCATCGACGGCTGGTCCCTCGGTCGCCGGGGGGGGTGGCAGCGGAAGCACACCCGCTTCATTCGCCTCGTGCTCAAGAAAATCGACAAGCGCAAGACGGAGGTCATCTACCTGCGGGGAAACCATGACGATATCCTCGACCGCTTCCTTCCGCTCCGCTTCGGCGGACTCAAGGTCGTCGACCGCTTCATCCATGAATCCGAACGCGGCCGCTACCTCGTCATCCATGGGGATGCCTTCGATGCGGTGACCCAGAACTCGAAACTCCTCGCCATCCTCGGGGACATCGGCTACCAGAGCCTGCTCCGGATCAACCGCCTCTACAACCGCTATCGCAGCTGGCGGGGCAAGGAATACTTCTCCCTCTCCAAGGCCATCAAGGCCCGGACAAAGTCCGTCGTCAACTACATCAGCCGCTTTGAGGACCAGATCGAGAATTTCACCCGTAAACACAACTGCACGGGCTTTATCTGCGGACATATCCATACCCCGGAAGACAAGTTCATCGGCGACATCCACTACCTCAATTCGGGAGACTGGATCGAGTCCAACACCGCCCTTGTCGAACACATGGACGGGCGTTTCGAGATCCTCGGGTACGAGGAGTTCTGCCAGCGCCTGGAAAGCGTCCGTGCTCAGGCGAAGGAACGGCCGCAACCGCAACTCGACCGAGCGTTGGGGTTGCGGATCTCAAACCCCTTGCCGGTGAGTCCGTCATCGTAGTCGATCTCGGAGCCATCCAGCAACGCCTGGCTTTTCCTGTCCACAAGGTAATCCAATCCATCCTGGCTGAACGGTTCATCCCCCTTGGAAGGCTCCGCGAACTCCATGGCGTATTCCATCCCGGAACACCCACCCGACTTGATGGAAATCCGCAGCAGCTGGCCCGGGCCGGCCCGTTCCCGCGCCAGATCCCGCACTGCCTGAATGGCTCTTTGTGTAAGGGTAATCATGCCATCCGCAGGGGTACGCGGATCCAGGAAAGTGTCAATCGCGGGCGTCGGTTTTTGGCCCTGAAGCAAAAATCGTGCTCATTTTGGAAACTACTCTTGCAACCGCCCCCCTTGATCGCTCAGAAGTGTGGCGTGCGCCCAGTAAAGATATTTTCCGGCCAGGTAATCTATGAGCTGCTCCGCCCGATCGCCCAGGGGGGGATGGGGTGTGTCTACGAGGCCCTCCAGGAGGGAACCGAAGGTTTCAAGAAGCGGGTCGCGATCAAGATCATCCGGCAGGAGTACTCGAGCCTGCCCCAGTTCCGGAAAAATTTCATCGGGGAGGCCCGCCTGGTGGCCGACCTGATCCACGCCAACATCGTCCAGACCTACCATCTCGGCCATGCGAACCGGCAATACTACATGGTGATGGAGTACGTGCACGGGGTGAACCTGGAGCAGTTTGAGCTTCAGCACAGGGCCCTCAGGCAGGAAATCCCCTGCGAACTGGCGGCCTTTGTGATCTCACGCATTACGCGGGCCCTCGCCTACGCGCACATCCATCGAAGCCCCGAGGGCAAGCCGCTCGGTATCGTCCACCGGGATGTCAGCCCGAAAAACATCATGCTTTCCTATGCCGGGGATGTGAAACTGACCGACTTCGGCATCGCGAAGGCCTTCAACCTCATGTACAGCAAGGAGGGGGAGATCATTGCCGGACGAAGCGATTACCTCTCCCCGGAACAGGCCCGGCTTGAGGTCACCGATCCACGCGCCGACCTGTTTTCCTGCGGCGTCGTCCTCGCGGAGATGATCCTCGGATACAATCCCTTCCTCGCTGATACCGCGGAGGGCTCCCGCGACAATATCTGCCGGATGGAACTGCCCGAATTCCTCGAAATGCGTCCCGATGCGGGCGGCCCCCTCGTGAAAATCCTGCACCGCGCGCTGGAGCGGGACCGCGACAAGCGCTATCAACGGGCCGTCGACCTGATGGTGGACCTTGAAAGGGACCTGTATTCCAAGGGATACGGACCGACCAACGAAAAGCTGGCCTCCTACCTGCGAGGCCTTTACAAGAACGGGCAGGCATACGAGGACGACCTCTCCGAGCAACCGGTCAGCTTCGCCCTGAATCCCGATCACTCCAAAAAGTAGGTTAGGTCAGGGGCATGCCCAGGCAGGGGTTCCAGCAGGTTCAGAAGCAGACCCAGGCAATGGTCCTGGCGCCGCAGCTCCGGCAGTCCCTGAAAATCCTGCAGGTGCCGGCCATGGAGCTCCGGACCGCCATCCTGGAGGAGCTCCAGGCCAACCCGACACTGGAAGAGCTCCCCTACGAGGAAATTTCCATCGAGGTGGACGGGAATATATCCACCCATTCAAAGGACGGGGAGGATTCGCCGGCAAGCGACGAACCGGACCACACGGACGAGAGCCCGCCCGAAGCGGCCAGCGAATCCGGTGAACGGCTGGATTTTTCGGATGAATACAAGGTCCTGGACCGCATGGGGGAAGACTGGCAGGGCTACCTCCACGAGGAAGCCGGAGAGATTCCCTACACCACGGAGGATGCCCGCAAACGGCAGCATTTCTTTGACTCCCTGACCACCGATCCGTCCTTTCAGGAGGACCTGCTGGAGCAGGCCCGGCTCATCGAGGAGGATCCCAGGGTGGTGGAGGCCCTGGAGTATGTTCTCGGGAGTATGGATGACAACGGATTCCTGACTTCCTCGCCACAGGACCTCTCCCTGATGTCGCAACTGCCCCTGGCCAAGATCCAGAAGGCGGTCGAGCTGCTCCAGGGGCTCGATCCGCCGGGACTGGGCGCCCGCGACACCCGGGAGTGCCTGCTTCTCCAACTCAAGCGACTGGGCAGGGAGGACAGCCTTGCGGCAAGGATTATCCGGAAGCAATGGAAGCAGCTTTTGCGGCGCCGGATACCGGAGATCGCCCGGGCCTTGCGGGCAAAGCCGGTGGAAGTGGAGGAAGCGATCAAGGAAATCGGGAACCTGGATCCGGCCCCCGCGCGGCGCTTTGCCGGGGACAACAACCAGGTCGTCGAGGCCGATGTGACCGTTGAAAAGGACGAGGAGGGGGAATGGCAGGTCATTCTCAACAACGAGTACATCCCGCGGCTGCGGATCAGCCCCGATTACAAGGAGATCCTCGCCAAGGGCCGCGTGCAGGGGAAGGACAGGGAGTACCTCCAGAACATGTTCCGCAGCGGGCGCTTTCTCATCAATGCGATCGAGCAGCGGCAACAGACGATCGAGCGGATCACGCGCAAGCTGCTGGAGTTCCAGTCCGGATTCTTTGAAAAGGGCCGGGCCCAGCTGCGGCCGTTGACGATGAACCAGGTGGCGGAAAGCGTGGGCGTGCACGAGACCACCGTGTCCCGTGCCATCGCCAACAAGTATATCCGCACCCCGCACGGCCTTTTTGAAATGAAGTTCTTCTTTACCCCCGGCTATCACGGGGCGGACGGACGGGAGGTGTCCAACAAGTCGATCAAGGACCGCATCGCCCGGATCATTGAGAACGAGTCGCCGCGCAAACCGCTCAGCGACCAGAAGATTGTCGGAATTCTCCAGTCTGAGGGAATCACCATTGCCCGCCGCACGGTGGCGAAATACCGGGAAGAGCTGGGCATTCTTCCCACCAACCTGAGGCGCCAGTATGGCTGATAGCATCGGCAACGGGAACTGGCTCCTGATCGATGCGGCCGGGCCGCTTTCCGTGTTTGGACTGGTCGGCAAGGACGGGTGGCGGGATTGCATGACCCGAAAGGGCGATTTGATCGAGAATCTCCAACCGGTGCTGGAGGAGCTCCTGGCGCGCAACGGTACGGAACTGGCGGACCTGGACGGTTGCCTGTACGCGACAGGGCCCGGTTCCACCCTTGGATTGCGCCTCTCGGCGATGTTCCTGCGAACGCTGATGGCCCTCCCCCCCCTGGAACACTGGAAATGCCTCCAGTATCATAACCTGTCGCTTGCTCTTGCCGGAGGGTGCCGGGCACAGGCCGGGGTGGCCCCGTGGCGGCGTGACCGGGTCCACCTCACTTCCATCGAACCGGGCCCCCCGCTCTCCTTTACCCAAGGGAACCTGTCCCCGAAGGAGGCCGCCGAACGGGCCTTGCCCGGATTCCTCCTGGGCCGGAGACCGGCCACCGCCGGACCCGGTATCGACTGGCAACCCTACCCGCATGAACACATACCCGAACGGCTTCTGCAGTTCCCCGAATTGCTGCAAAAGGCGCCGGGCCCCACCCCATACACCGCGGAGGATCCGGAATTTGCCCGCTGGACTCCCCGGCGGCATGCCGCCAAATGAGCCGCTCCCCGGACAAGCTGCGCTCCTGGGCCACCATCAATCTGGGTGCGCTTGAGCGAAACCTGAAGTCGATCCGCACGGCCCTGCCCGCATACCTGCGCTACATTTCCGTGGTCAAGGCCAACGCCTACGGCCACGGCCTTGCGCCGGTGGTGACACGCCTCATGCGCTCGGAGGCCGATGCCTTCGCCGTGGCCAACCTCGAGGAGGCCGCCCGCCTCCAGGAAATCGGCACCGGGTGGCCCGTCCTTGTCCTCAGCGTGCTGCTACCCAGTGAATACGCGGAGGCCGCCCGGATGGGGGTGATGCCGGTGGTCTCTTCCATCGATGAAATCCGCGGTTTCGGGGAGGCCGCCGCCGCCGCGGGCCGCCGCCTTGGCATTCACCTGAAAGTGGATACCGGCATGGGCCGCCTCGGCGTCTGGCACTCCGAGGCGAACGGCCTGCTGGAGGAAATCGGGAATTGGCCGGCCCTGCGACTGGAGGGCATCTGCACCCACTTCTCCTCCGCCGATTCCGATCCGGAATTCACGCAGCTGCAGCGTCGCCGATTCCTCCGCTGCCTGGAAAAAATCCCGCAAGGGCGGCAAGGCAGCCTGCTCATCCATGCCGACAACAGCGCCGGAATCGAGTCGTTCCCGGCCGGAGGTCCCTTTAACGCGGCCCGGGTCGGCCTGCTCCAGTTCGGGGTCCGTCCCAAGCCGGGTTCCCTGCTGGAACAGACGCTGACCGAGCCCGTGCTTTCCTTTCACACGCGGGTCGGCCTCCTCAAGAACCTTCCCGCGGGAACCCCTGTTTCGTATGGGCAGACCCACCGCCTGCGGCGCGCCTCCCGGATCGCAATCCTGACGGCCGGGTATGCGGACGGTCTTTCCACCGCCCTGAGCAACCGGGGGAAGGTCATCCTGCAGGATTCCCTGTGCCCCATTGTCGGGCGCGTCACCATGGACCAGACCCTGGTTGATGTGACCGACCTGCCGGTTCCCGCGCAAGTCGGCGACGTGGCCACCTTCATCGGCAATTCCGCGACAGCGGCCATCTCCGCTTCCCGCTTCGCCGAATGGTCCGGCCAGATTGAATGGGAGGTTTTCTGTTCCCTCTCCGCGCGGACCCAGCGGATCTACCGCACCGACAGCGCGGTTTGAAAGGAATTCCGGAAAAGGGATTGCCTCCGCAGGACTCGGGCTTTCCCATTCCGGAATGCCGAAAGTCGATCTGGACCTCGTCAAACATATCCTTACCCGGAACGAAATCGATATCCGGCGGGTAAACGCCATCATCGAGGATCTCGAGCAGGAGTTGAAAATCCAGAAGGAGGAGAATCCGCCCGCCCCGCGTGTGCCGAAACAGTTCGCCATCCTGGTTTCCGACCCGGAGGGTGTCCTGCCGAAGGCGGACCTCACCGGCTGGGTCCTCCAGATGCCCGAGGAAGATTCGCCGATGATCCTCGAAGGCCAGGTCCACAAGGCGGCCTACGATTTCAACCAGACCCCGAAAGGCCGCCGGATGCCGGTGCAAAGCATCGGGGAAGCCTGTGAGTCCGTCCCCGCCCGCATTTTCAAGGAACACCAGGTCTGGGTGAAAACAAAGGAGCCTGTCCTCGTCCTGCGCACCAACAACCAGATCCCCATGGAACCCGTCGACTCAGGTATCTGAGGGTCTTTTCCACCGCAGGACCATGGCGCTGCCGGCGAGATAGCCGGTGGCCCAGGCCATGTTGAGATGGGGTCCTCCCGGTAATCCGAGGATGTCGAGGATCTCCCCGGCATGGAAAATTCCCGGTGTGGCGAGCGACTCTCCGGTTTCCCGGTTGACGCCCTCTGTGCGCACCCCGCCGGCCCAGGCGCGCTCGCCGGCGGGCAAGCCCATTCCGGCAATGGTCAACGGGTCCCCCTTCAGGCGCTGGACGAGAGCCTGCAGCTTTTTTGCCTTCAGCCGCGGCCACGCAAGATCGGCATCCACGCGGGCGGATTCCAGGAAATAATCCCACTGCCGCTGGTTGAAATGAAAAAGTGGATCCTCCCCGACGGGACGGCGGGAGCCGCGCCGGGTTCGTGAATCCAATTCGGAGCGGACCGCCGCCACGCTGAACTCCGGCAGCCAGTCCACTTCCAGCCGGAACCGGTACCGCATCTGGAGCCAGGTCTCGCAAAGCCGGGCGCTGAGGGCGGAGACCGCATCCCCCTCCAGTCCGCGGGCGGACACCTGAAGCAGGCCGGTGGCGGTCTCCCCCGTCTTGACACATCGGATCCCCGCTTCGCGGGCCATGGGGCCCAGCCGCTCCCCCGTCTTCGGGGAAGCAAGCCGCAACCGGGCATACCCGGCAAAGGGGGCTTCGACTTCAACCCCCCATTCACGGGCCAGTTTCATTCCGTGGTTGCGTTCCCCGCCGGTTGCCAGGAGCAGGCAGGAGGCTTCGAGGGCTTCCCCCGCCCGACTCCACACCCGGAACCCCCCACCCGGCCGGGCGGAAACCGCTTCAACGGCATATCCGAGCCGGACCTGGACACCGGCTTCCTCCAGCAACCGGACAAGGGTGGCACGTGTTTCTTTTCCCCCGCTCGCCCGGAAGGTTCCGTTGTTCTCCAACTCGAGACATAAGCCGGCGGAGGCCAGCCAGGCGAGGCACTCGCTCCCGGGCCATTGCCGCAGAATCCCGGACATCATGCCCGCGCCGCGCACGTAGGCCGGTTCGCCGCCTTCACCGCTCTCCTGGACGGATCCCAGAACAACGGCCTGCTTGCCCATCCGGTCAAGCCAGGCCGCCAGACGGTCCTCCTTCTCCACAAGGAGGATTTCAGCCGCGGGATCCTGCCGGGCGGCCCAGAAGGCGGCCGTCACGCCGGCCAACCCGCCGCCAATGACAAGGCATTTTTGTGAATCAGGCATTTACAATGAAACATTTCTGACTATCTCTACTTCTCTCTGTCACAATGCAACCTGTCACGTTCAAAGAAGCTGTCTGCAGGCTCTATCATTTGAAGGATGCCCATTATCAGGTTTTTGTCCTGCGAAGGTCCCTCTTCAAGCGCGTTCGCCTGGTCCGTCCGCTGGTGCAATTCTTCCACCCGGATTTTCTTTTCAATGAATTGCGGTTGATCGAGAAAATCGCCAGGGCCCACAATCTGCGCGAAGTGCAGGAGGAGGTCGATTTTTACCAGCACAAGTATGTGGTGAACTTCTTCCTGAAGGACGCCCTGCGCTTCCGGCTCTCGGGAATGCGGCTGATGAGCCTCGCCAACAAGGCCTTCCAGCATGCCGCCAACAAACAGCCGGAGGTTGCTAAACCCGGCCCGATCCGGATCAGCAATCAGAAGCCGGTCAGCCCGTAGGTGTCGATCCGCTTGCGCAGCGTTGCGCGGGTGATTCCAAGGAGAGCGCTGGCCTTGACCTGGTTGCCCTCTGTTTCCTTCAGTGCCCGCAGCGTGATCTCCTTTTCCACTGCCTGCAACAGGTGCGTGTCCACCCGGTCCCTCATCCGGGCATAGACACTGTCCAGAAGCTGGTCCAGGGAAGGGGCCGAACCGGTCTTTTCCACCACCTCGAAGGGGACCGGCGTGCATTTGTCCTGAACGGCATCAAGAATCTCCTGCGGCAGGTCCTTTTTCAGGATCGTTTCCCCCTGGGCCACCACGACCGACCGCTGAATCGTATTCTCAAGCTCGCGCACGTTTCCCGGCCAATTGTACTGACAAAGGACCTCCAGCGCCTCCCGGGAGACGCGGCGGGCGCCGGCTCGCCGCTCCTTGATCAGCCGCTGCAGCATGAAGTCAACCAGTTCGGGAATATCGGACAAGCGGTCGCGCAGGCTCGGAAGGCGGATCCGCATGACATTGAGCCGGTAATAAAGATCCTCGCGGAATTCCTTCCTGCGGACCATGGTCTCCAGGTCCCGGTTGGTCGCGGCGATGAGGCGGACATCCACCTTGACCGTCTTCTCGCTGCCGACCCTCTGGATCTCCCCGTCCTGCAGGGCGCGGAGGATCTTCGTCTGGGTGGGCAGGGCCATGTCGCCGATCTCGTCAAGGAAAAGGGTTCCCCCGTCGCACAGTTCAAATTTCCCCAGCCGTTGCTGGGTCGCGCCGGTGAAGCTTCCCTTTTCATGGCCGAACAATTCCGATTCAATCAGGTTGTCCGGAATGGCGGCGCAATTGACCGCCATGAAGGGGTTGCCGGAGCGGAAGCTGTGCTGGTGGATGCAACGGGCCACCAGTTCCTTGCCGGTCCCGCTTTCACCGGTCACCATCACCGTCACGTTGCTGGTGGCCACCTGTCCGATGGCCTTGAACACCCCCTGCATTGCCTCGGATGAGCCGACAATCCCCTCCTTGTAGTCATCGCTGTCCAGCAACGGTTCATAGGAAGACTTGGAACGGGACAGGTCCCGGTGGGATTGAATCGCCTTCTCCGTGAGCTCCAGGACTTTTTTCAAGTCGAACGGCTTGATGATGTAATCGAAGGCGCCGAATTTCATGGCCTCGATGGCGGTCTGGGTGGTCCCGAAGGCGGTCATGAGGATGACCATGGATTCCGGGGCGGTGCTTCTCAGGTGCTGGAGGGTTTCCAGCCCGTTCATCCCTTCCATCCGGTTGTCGAGGAAAATGACTTCGAAGACCTCCTTGCCGGCAAGTTCAATCCCTTTCTCCCCGCTCGAAGCCTCCTGAACCTCGTATCCCCTGGACGACAGGACGCGGTTCAGGGAATAACGAATCTCATCGTCATCATCGATCACGAGAATTCTCCCGCTCTTGCTCTCCGCCATGATGCGGAATTGGAGATTGCCGGAGCGGACGGGTCAAGCCAAGTTGATCCGCCGCCTACTCCGGCTGCGGGACCGTCTCGGTGATGTGGGAAAGGACCCCTTCCACGCGGCGCCGTTCCTCAAGGGGGTCGCTGCCGTGCGCGGTCGATTTGAGCCGGTGGCCGCATATGGGCACGAGCATCGCCCGCACGTCCGCGGGCAACACGAATTCCCGCCCGTGGAACAACGCCCGCGCCTGGCTTGCCGCCTTCAGGGCAAGGGCCCCGCGCGGACTGATCCCGCATTGGAAAGTGCTCTCGCTGCGGGTCGCGGCTATCAGCAGAAGAAGGTATTCCAGAACGGATCTTTCGACAAAGACTCCGCCCACGCGTTCCTGCCAGCCGACCACCTCGCGAAGGGAAACCACGGGATCCTGTTCAATCTGGTCGTAGTGGCGGAAACCCGCATCCAGGATCTCCAACTCGTCCTCGTGGGAAGGATATCCCATTTCCAGCCGCATGAAAAAGCGGTCCATCTGGCTGTCCGGCAAGGGAAAGGTTCCCTCGAAATCCACGGGGTTCTGCGTGGCAAAGACCATGAACGGTTTTCCGATCTCGTGCGTCTTTCCGTCTATGGAAACACGGCCGCGGTCCATCGCCTCCAGAAGGGCGCTTTGTGTTTTCGGCGTGGTCCGGTTGATTTCGTCCGCCAGGATGAAACTGGCAAAAACCGGTCCGGGCTTGAACTCGAAGTCCCGCAGCTTCTCGTTGTAGACCGACACTCCGAGAACATCCGCCGGCAGGAGGTCGCTCGTGAACTGGATGCGCTGGAAACTCCCGTCCAACGCGCGGGCCAGGGCATAGGCAAGGGTCGTCTTGCCCATTCCGGGAAGATCCTCGATCAGAAGATGTCCACCGCCAAGAAGGCAAATCAGCACCTTCTCGATCACATCGCCCTTGCCGCGGATGACCGACTCCATCCGCGCCCTCAGCGCATCCAGGGCGGTATGGATCTCCGCGGTCTTGCCCTCCTCCGTGTTCATCTGAAAAAAATCCCCCTCGGGGGAGGGGGATTGTCGCAATTAATCAATGGGATAACAACCCAAGTGTTTACTTTTTCTTGCCAGCGCGCTTTTTCTTCGCGGCCTTTTTGACAACCTTCTTGGCGGCTTTCTTGGCCGGCTTGCGGGCTGTCTTTTTCTTCGCCGCCTTTTTGGCAACCTTCTTCTTGGCGGCCTTCTTCACGGCCTTTTTCTTGGCCGGCTTTTTCGCCACCTTCTTCTTGGCCACCTTCTTGGCAGCCTTCTTGGCAGCCTTCTTGGCCACCTTCTTCTTGGCCTTGCGGGCCACGGTCTTGCGAGCGGCCTTCTTCTTGGCGGCCTTCTTGGCGGCCTTCTTCACGGCCGGCTTTTTCGCCACCTTCTTCTTGGCGGCCTTCTTCACGGCCGGCTTTTTCGCCACCTTCCTCTTGGCGGCCTTTTTCACGACCTTTTTCCTGGCCGGCTTACGGGCCGCCTTCTTGGCAACCTTCTTTTTCGCCGCCTTTTTCGGGGCAGCTTTCTTGACCGCCTTGCGAGCGCGCTTGGCAGCCGCCTTCTCGGCGGGTTTGGCTTTTTTTGAAGCTAACGCCATTTTCAGTTCCTTTTGTACGGTTTTTTTCGATGTGGATTCCATCAGGGATTCCAACGCCATCCGAATCAGGTGAGCCATGCTCACCTGTTCGGACTTGGAGATTTTTTCCAATGACCCACGTTTGTCGTCCGCCAATCGAACGGAGAGTTGGCGGCGTTCGCCTCCCGCTTTGCGGGCGGTCTTCTTGTAATCGAACTGGTCGATCGCGTAGTCGATGAGTTTCGAGAAGGAAACGCCCCCGAGATTTTTGCGGAGCTTTTCGAGACTGGACGCCAGATCGGCATCAATCTCGAAACTCAGTGGTGTAGTTTTTGATTTCATCTGCACTCCCTTGTATTGGATTCAGAATACCCGGATACAAACGTTTACAATGTCTTTATGAAAATTCAACAAAAAAAGTATTGATTAATTCGTGTGCATCCATCTAACGCAAACCGAACGTGGTTGTCCCCGGGAAGGACAGCGTCTTTTGCGCCATGAGAAATCACTACAACGAGTGGCGTCCTCAGGGGAGAAGGGAAAAGGAATCGACGACGAGCTTGAGGCTTTCTCGCGTCGGACGAAGCTCCCAGTTGATCTCGTTGAACATCCATTCCCCGGCGAACTTGCCGAACCCGCCGACACGCACCCGTTTCACGAGGTTTCCGTCGAAGTCGAAAAGGGAGGCCTTGAGAAGGGCGGCGTAATCCTCGTCGACCGTCACCACCACCTTTGACGGGAACGCCTCTTTCTCCGGATTGAAAAGGGCGAAGCGATGGGCGGGCCTGCCGAGGTGACGTTCGGGCCCGAGATAGACGCGCCGTTCCCAATGCAGGTACGGCATGAGAAGATCCTGCCAGGTCACGGGAAGAAGATCCATGAAGGGTTCATGCAACTGCTCCGTGGAGAGCCGTTCCATCACGCGATTCCCGGCATCATCTTCCGCAGGAAGGAAAACCCCCTCCGGAAGGACAACGGATTCCCTGACGATGGGCCGGCCGTTGATCGGCTTGAGCGTTATGGTGGAACGTTCCCCCGCAAAGGACCAGTTTCCATCGAGATGAAAACCATAGGACTCGGAGGACCGGTCGGGGGGGCGGTGGACCAGGGTTCCCGACAAGGCAAACCGTCCCACTTCGCGTCCGAGAAGAAAAGCGTGCCAGACGCGTTCGCCGTCCTCCTCACTCAGGACGGAGGGATCCTCCCGGTTCGGGGCCTCCCTGAATTTGAACTGCGCGTGACTGGCGTTGGAGGAAAGAAGAAGGAGCAGAAACGGGAGGACAAATGAAAACAGCCCGCCCCGGAGCAAGCGGGACGGACTGTTGCGGAAATTCATCAATGGGGAAGGTCGGGGGAGACCCGGTAATCAGGGGGCGGGCACAACCGGTTCCTCTTCCAGGGGCGCGGCGTCCTCCGCGGCCTCGGATGGAACATCACCGGTGGAGGGAGCCGGTTCGGCTGCCTGGGCCGCGACGGGAATGTCGGGAAGGTCCGCCTCGGTGGTATCACCGGAAAAACGCCCCCGGCTCATGTAGAGGAGATAGAGGAGGAGGGAAATGATGAAGAAGGCGAAAGCCGACCACTTGGTGGCGCGGGTCAGGACATTCGTGGTTTCCGCACCGAAGGCGGATTCGGTGACGCCTCCGCCAAAGGCCGAACCCATGCCGGAATTCGTGTTCGCCCGCTGCATGAGGATCACCAGCACCATGAAGAGGCTGATGATAATCAGGACAAAGGTCAGAAGGGAGATGAGGATATTGATCATTGGGTGTTCCTCTGATTGGAAAAACCGCTTACGCTGGCGGTAGCCGTTTCAAGTTTCAAGTAAATTCTCCACCGGCCCCCGGCCCCCTTGCGGCCTAGTGGAGGCCCATTTTCTCCATGATGCGCTGCAAGTCATCGTTGCCGTAGTACTCAATGATGATCCGGCCCTTTTTCGGCGTGTGTTTCAGCACGACGCGGGTGCTGAAGGTTGAGGAAAGCTGTTTCTGAAGATCGTTGATGGCCACTTCCTCGTCCGCGGGAACCGGGGATCGCGATTTGCCGGGCCGCTCGGCCCGTGACTTGAGGCGCTCAACCTGGCGTTCGAGGTCCCGAACGCTCCATCCCCGCTCGATGGACTCGCGTGCGAGCAGGAGGCGGTTTTCGGGATTCTCCAGTCCGAGGAGCACCTTGGCATGACCAACGGAGACAAGCCCCTTGATGAGGTAGCCCTGGATCTCGCGGGCCAGCTGCAGGAGGCGCAGGGCATTGGCCACGGAGGCACGGCTGCGCCCGACCCGTTCAGCGGCCTGCTCCTGGGTGAGGTCGAAGTCCTTCATGAGGCTGGCGTACCCCATGGCCTCCTCGATGGGGTTCAGGTCTTCGCGCTGCAGGTTCTCGATGAGGGAGAGGACGGCGCTGGAGGATTCGGAGGCCTCGATCACCCGGGCCGGAATCTGTTTCAACTTCAGGCTCTGACAGGCGCGCCAGCGACGCTCGCCGGCCACCAGCTCGAACTTGTCCTCCCGCTTGCGCACCACAACCGGCTGCAGCAGTCCCTCGGACCGGATGCTGTCGGCAAGCTCCTTGAGGCTGTCCTCGGGGAATTCCCTCCTTGGCTGGTGCGGATTGGGGATGATGCGGTTGACCGCAATCTCATACAGCCCGAGGGCCGTCTCCCGCGGTTCCGCATCCTCCTTGCCCGGAAAGGGGATCGTTCCTTCCGGAAGGGTCGCGCCCGCCGATGCCGGTTGTTTCGGATCGGCCTTGGTTTTGCGCGCCGGGGCCGCCTTCTTCCTTGAATTGCTTTTCTTTTTGGCGGTTTTGCCCGGGCTTTTCGCGGTTTTTTTTCCGCCGGACGAGGGCTGCGGGGAGACGCCCCCGCTGATCAGTGAGCCCAGTCCTCTTCCCAATCCTGTCTTCTTGGTCATGTCGTTAATTTTTCAAGGGGATAAACAACTCCTGTCCCGGATAAATGATATCCGAGGAAAGCCGGTTCGCATTGCGGATCCAATCCACCTTTGACCCGAGCTGCCGGGCGATGCGCGCCAGGGTATCGCCGCTTTTCACCGTGTAGGTCGTACCCGTGCGGGGATAATCATCACTGAAGACGATCACCTGCTCCAGCTGCGGCTGCCCTTCAATGGCCTTGGAGAGTGCGCTGATGGCTTTCTGGGTCTGCTCGGCGAGCGCCTCGATCTCCTTCGAAACCTCGTTCACGAGGGTTTGCCGGCTTTGCTGGTTGACCGACTGGATCCGGTTTTCAAATTCCCGCAGCACCCCGTTCAGCTGTTCGATGCTCACGGAGTCGCTGGTTCCTCCGGCCAGCTGCTCCTGGACCCATTGCCGGGTTTCCCGGTTTTCCCGGCGGAGGGCTTCCACCTCGAGACGAAGGGACCGGATGACCTGGTCGAGGCGGTCGACATCGCTGCGGAGATTGGCCAACTGGACATTGACCGGCGACATCTGGGCCTGCACGGGAACGGCAAGAAGGCCGATGCCCCCGGCCAGGAGCATCAGGAGTCGAAAAGGTCTGCGGTTCATAAGAAGGGGTATTGTCAAAAATACGGGGAGGGTCAACGACCTAAAAGGGGTCGGCCTGTGAATTTCATTGCCTTCGGAAGGGAAAGGGGCGCCCGGATTCAAGCGGCCTCATTTCGCGACTCTCCAGAAGGGAACCCTCGGGAATGGAAAAGCCGCGCAGAAAGTCATCGGCAGCCATCGGCCTGCCTCCCGGACGCTGCAGGGTGATCAGGTGCAGCGCCCCCACGCCGCAGGCGATGCAGGCACGGCCCGCGGTCGAGATGAAGAAATGTCCGGGAGGGCCGGGGGAAACACCCTCCTCCACGGCCCCGGCCTCCAGAACACGGATTTCGGTGTCATGGAAGGGAAAACGGGTTCCCGGCCATGGCTGGAAGGCCCTCACACGGTTGGCTAACCCCCTTGCCGGGGCATTGAAATCAAGGTGGCAATCCTCCTTGTCGATGATGCGGCAGTACGTCACCTCCGTCTCGTCCTGCTCGACAAAGCGCAGGGTTGCCCCGGCCAGGCCCCGGAGGCCCCGTTCAACGAGGGGAACGCTGGCCCGCGCCAGTTTGTCATGAACCGTGAGGGAAGTGTCCTCCGGACAGACGGGGATCGTCTCCCTGTCGCAAACCGGTCCCGCGTCCAGCTTGGGAATGATGCGCATCAGGCTGATGCCGGTTTCCGCGAGCCCGAGCGCCACGGCGGTGTGGATCGGGGAAGGACCCCGAAGGCGGGGCAAGAGGGAGGCGTGAAGGTTCAGTACGCCAAGCGGCGGTTGTTCAAGGAAGCTCTTCGGAAGAATCTGCCCGTAAGCCATGACCAGGACATGGTCGATGGCCTTGCGCGCCAGGTACTCCACCTCCTGCGGACCGCACTTGAGCGGCTGGTGAACCGGCAGGCCGTGCTCCAGCGCCCATTGCTTGACGGCGTTCGGCCGGAGGTGCATTCCCCTTCCGCTTGGCCGGTCCGGCTGGGTGAATACCGATTCCAGCTCGAATCCCGCCGGGTTCCCTTCCAGAAGGGCATCCAGCAAGGGAAGGGCGATCGGATCGGATCCCATGAAGACCAGCTTCACCGCCTGGATCCTTTCTTCCGCACCTCCGCGTAGCGCTTTTCCTTTCCCTTCAACTCAAAGCGAACCGGGCAGCCTTCCAGACGGAAATCCCGGATCAGTCCGTTCTGCAGGTACCGTCGGTAGCTGTCGTCCAGCTTGGTGGCACGGTTGCAGAAAATGCGGAAGACGAAGGGGCGGTTGCCGGTCTGCACCGTGTAATAGGCCTTGAAACGCTTGTTGTCGAGGTATCGGGGCTGGCGCTTCTCGAACAGCGAATGCACCAGGTTGTTCAGCTTCGGGGTCGGCAGGCGGCGCCCCGATTTCTCCCATAGGGTGCGGGCCACCTTGAGGACGCGGTCCATCGCGAACCCGCGCAATGCCGACACAAAAAGCACGGGGCTGTCGGGCAGGAAAAAGATCTCCTCGAGAGCCTTGCCGGCATAGGCTTTCCGGAACTCGGCGATGTTCCCGTACCCCTCCGGATGTTTGGCCCGGAACTGGTCGATGGCCTGGTCCCATTTGTTGACGATCAAAGCGACGCTTTTGCCGGCCTCGATGATTTCCCCGGCAAGGGCCTTGTCCTGCCGCGTGACCCCCGATTCCGCGTCAATCACAAGGAAGACGATGTCCGAACGCTCGATGGCGTCGCGGGTCCGGACCGTGCTGAAATATTCGATCGAGTGGCTCACCCGCTTGCGGCGGCGCAATCCGGCGGTGTCCACCAGGCGGAAAGGAAGGACCCCCCCGTCCGGGGCCTCGAAATCCAGGTCCAGCATGACGCTGTCCCGCGTCGTTCCCGGCACCTCGCTGACCACGAGGCGCTCATCCTTCAGGAGAAAATTGCAGAGGCTCGATTTCCCCACGTTGGGCCTCCCCACGAAGGCCAGATGGATGCGGTGCGCCTCCTCCTCCTGCGCCTCCTCCCCGGGGGGCGGGCCGATCCGCTCCTCGATGGCCGATTCCAGCGAACGGGCGTTGTATCCATGCTCGGCGGAAACGGGAACGGGGTCGCCGAAGCCGAGGTTCTCAAACTCGACCACCCGGTCCTCGAGTCCCTCGTGGTCGATCTTGTTGACGACCAGGACAACCTTCTTGCCGCTCGCGCGCAGCTTTTCCGCAATCGTCTGGTCAAGCGCGGTCAGGCCCTCGCGCCCGTCCACGATGAAACAGATCAGCTCGGAGGCCTCCACGGCCAGCCATACCTGGGCCTCCGCCGCGGCGATCAGCTTCTCGTGGTCCATGTCCGCGACCAGCCCGATCCCGCCGGTGTCCATGAGCGTGTAGTGGCGGTTCACTACAGTGGAGTTGACATCCCTGGTGACGCCCGCCTGGTCGTGGACGATGGCCAGACGGCGGCCGGCCAGGCGGTTGTAAAGACGGCTCTTGCCGACATTGGGCCTGCCCACAAGGGCGACGGTTGCCATGGTCCTCATCGCGATTCCTCACAGGCTGTCGATAAAACGCTGCATCCGGTCGCAGGCCTCCTCGATGCGGGCGTAGCGGGTCGAGAAACTGGCGCGGACGAATTCCGTGCCGTCGCGCCCGAAGGCGGTCCCCGGCACCACCGCGACCTTTCCCTCCCGCAGCAGCCGGGTGGCGAAGGTCCTGCCGTCCAGGCCCACCGGCGTGACATCCGGAAAGGTGTAGAAGGTGGCCTGGGGAAGGTGGCAGGTGAGACCCATTTGCCGGAAACGGCGCACCAGGAAATCCCGCCGCCGCTGATAGGACTCCCGCATCGAGGCCACGGCCTCATCCGAGTTGCGCAAGGCCTCGATGCCCGCCTCCTGGACGAAGATGGGCACGCTCATGACCGCGTACTGGTGCACCTTCATCATGGCCTCGATGATCTCGTGCGGCGCGCAGGCGTACCCGATCCGGAATCCGGTCATCGCAAAGGCCTTGGAAACCCCGTGCAGGAACACGGTCCGGTCGCGCATGCCGGGGAAGGAGGCGATGCTGACATGTTCGCCGTCGTAGGTCAGTTCCGCGTAAATCTCGTCGCTCAGGACAATGAGATCCTTTTCCACGGCGAAGTCCGCGATCTTGCGCAGGCGTTCCCGCTCCACCACGCCACCGGTGGGGTTGGTCGGGAAATTGAGGATCAGCAGCTTGCAACCGGGTTCCCAGGCGGCCTCGAGATCGCCCGCGCGCAGGGCGAAGGCGTCCTTCGCGTGCGTCGCCACCGGAAGGGGGATGCCGCCGGCCAGTTGGACGCTCGGGGAATAACTTACGTAACAGGGCTCATGATAGAGCACCTTGTCCCCCGGGTTCACGAGGGCGCGGATCGCCGTGTCCATGGTCTCCGAGACCCCGATCCCGACCAGGCATTCCTTGTGCGGATCGTAGGAAAGGCCGAAGACCCGCCCGACATATTCCACCACCGCCCGGCGGAAAGCGTACAGGCCCAGATTGTCCGTGTAACTGGTCTTCCCCTTCTCAAGGGAATAAATGGCCGCCTCCCGGATATTCCACGGAGTGATGAAATCCGGCTCCCCGATCCCCAGGGAAATCGCCTCCGGCATCTGCTGCACCAGGGCGAAGAAATCCCGGATTCCGGAACGCTTCAGCTCGCGGACATGCCGCGCGATATAGTTTTCGTAGTTCATGTTCTGGACGAGGGACGAGGACAAGGGACTTCCCACCCTTGTCCCTCGTCCGTCAAGGACTGACCGCCGGTTTCTCCACCTCCTCGGGGTCGCTGTTGATCATGAAGCCGTCGATCTTGTAGCAACGGAGCATGAACCGGGTGGCCGTCGACTGGACCGGTCCCAGGGTGGCCAGCTTTTCCGAGACAAAGGTGGCCACGGAGAGGAGGTTCTTCCCGCGGACAATCACCAGCAGGTCATAGCCCCCGCTCATCAGGTAGCAGGTCACGACCTGGTCGAAACGGGCGATGCGCTCGGCGATCCGGTTGAAGCCTCCCTCCCGCTCGGGAACGATCGAGACCTCGATCAGGGCATGGACCTCGTTCTCGGCAACGGCCCCGGGATTGATCACGGGCCGCCAGCCCAGCAGCATCTGCTCCTCCTCCAGCTTGGCCAGAGTGGCCTCGATCTCCTTCTCGCTGACACCCAGCACGGAGGCCATCGCTTCAGTCCGCACCGCTTCACCCTCAAGGAGCAGTTTCAAAACATCTTTGATCATGACCCGGCACTATGGGCATTCCCCGCTTCGCATGCACGTATTTTTTTTCGATGGGTGGATCTTGCCAGTCCCGGCGGCCGGCCCCATTGAATAGGGCGATGTCTCCTTCCATCCCCAGGGAAACCGATGCGCGGATCTCGGCCGCCTTGCACCGCCGCCTTGAAGCGGGCTCGGACTTCCTGTACCTCGACCGCTACATTGAATGCGTCCTTTATGACCCGGAAGCGGGGTACTACCGCCGGGCGCGGGAACGGGTCGGGTACCGTGCCGGGACCGATTTCTACACCGCCTCCAGCCTCGGGGAGGTTTTTTCGCACCTGGTCCTCGCCTCCGTGCGCTCCCTCTGCCCCGCTCCCTTGCGCGATCACGCTTTCGTGGAGGCCGGTCCGGAGTCGGAAACCGGCATCCTTGGAGGCATTCCGGAATCCCCTTTCCGGGAACACCGGATGATCCTCCCGGGAGAAACCATCGAGATCCCGGACAAGGCGGTGTTCTTTTCCAATGAACTGTTCGACGCCCAGCCCTTCCGGCGTTTCATCCGCTCCGGCGGGGCATGGTCGGAGATCGGGGTCCGTCTGCGGGATACCACCCTGCAACCCGTTGCTCTTCGCCCGAGAGAGCCCTTCCCTTCCCTTCCCGGGAATCTGCCCGATGGCTACACCATCGACTGGCCCTCCGGCGCGCACGCCCTGCTCGAACAAATCTGCCGGCCCGATTGGAAAGGGCTCTTCCTCGCCTTCGACTACGGACTGGGCCGGGAAACCGTCTTCCGCGAACGCCCCGAAGGCACAGGCCGGACCTACGCCGGGCACACCATGGGAATTGACTTCCTTCAGGATGCCGGACAGCGGGACATCACCTGCCACATGATCTGGGAGGAAATGGAGGAGATCCTGCGCCGCCATCGGTTC
Organism: Oceanipulchritudo sp.; assembly: GCA_049975345.1. GTDB lineage: Bacteria > Verrucomicrobiota > Verrucomicrobiia > Opitutales > Oceanipulchritudinaceae > Oceanipulchritudo. Next base: position 90,068 of record JBNGDP010000001.1, read on the forward strand.
ACCCGCATTTCCCTCGAATGGCAGGAATCCTTCTTCATGCATCATGCCCGGCCGGTCATTCGCGAAATCCTCGAGGCCGCCCCCGCGGGCTTTTCCCCCGCGAAACAAACCTTGATGGAGCTGCTGCATCCCGATAACATGGGACACAAGTTCCAGGTCCTGAGTGCGATTCGCGGGATTGGCTAAAAAAAACTTGCCATCGCGGGTCGTCGACCTACCTTGAGCCGCTTTTCCACAGGAGATCATACCATGGCACGCATTTGTTCAGTCACCGGTAAACGCCGGACCACCGGCAGCAAGATCCACCGCAAGGGCCTCACCAAGAAGAGCGGCGGCATCGGCACCCACATCGCCAAGATCACCAAGCGCACCTTCAAGCCCAACGTGCAGCGCGTCCGCGTTCGCATGCCCAACGGGCAGGTCAAGCGCGTCTGGGTTTCCGCCAAGGCCCTCAAGGCCGGCCTCGTCGAAAAGGCCTGAGCGCGGCTTCCAGCCTTTTGATGCCAAACCGGCCGCTTCCCCCGCTGCCGGTTTTTTATTTCCCGGGCCCGATTGCTCGGTTCAGATCGAGGGATCGAACCACTGCAGCGTTTCACCAAGTCGGGCCACTTCGCCGATAATGACCACCGCGGGCGCCCCCAGGCCCGCTTCCTTCACCCGCCAGGCAATGTCAGCGAGGGTCCCCCGCACCGATTTCTGCCGGGGTGTCGTTCCCCACTCCACCACGCTGGCCGGCGTCCCCGCCGCGCGCCCTCCGTCAACCAACCTCCGGCAAATCTCCTCCAGCCGCCCCATCGACATGTACAGCACCAGCGTCGCCCCGCTGCGCGCGTGCGCCTCCCAGTCCACCATGCTCTCCCCCTTGTCCGGTTGCTCGTGCCCGGATATGAACGTCACCGCGCTGCTCCATTCCCGGTGGGTCAACGGGATCCCGCAGTAGGCCGCGCATCCGAGCGCCGCCGTCACCGCCGGTACCACTTCATACCGGATCCCCGCCCGCCGCAGCGCCTCCGCCTCCTCCCCGCCCCGGCCGAATATGAACGGGTCCCCGCCCTTCAGACGCACCACCCGCCGACCCCTCCCTGCCAGCGCGATCAATAACTCCACGATCTTCTCCTGAACGATGCTGTGAAAGCCCGAACGCTTCCCCACATAGTGCAGCTCACACCCCTCCTTCACCCAGCCCTTCATCCGCTCGTCCACCAGGTAGTCGTACACAAGATCGTCACACTTCCCGATCAGCTCCCGCCCTTTCACCGTGATCAGGTCCGGATCCCCCGGACCCGCCCCCACCAGATAGACTGCTCCCTGCGCCTCCTTCATCGCCTCCCCCTATTCCCTACCCCCACTCCCGCCTGCCTGTCGATGCCCCTTTTATGGATTTTTGCTTGTCAAAACAAAGTTAATCAATAGTTCATTACCTAATATTGTCATGATTACGGGAAAAACAAGGGAAAAAAGGACTGTGGCGGGCTGGCTGGAGGGGCTGGGGGCGGAAGAGCGTGTGGCGTGGGCTCTGGAGCGGTACGGGGAAAGGCTGGCGCTGTCGACGAGTTTCGGGGGGCAATCGGCGGTGATGCTGCATCTGGTGACGCGGCTGAGGAGGGACATCCCGGTGATATTCGTGGACACGGGATATTTGTTTGCGGAGACGTACCGGTATGCGGAGGAGATGCGGGAGCGGTTATCGCTGAACCTGAAGGTGGTGACCCCCTTGTGGAGTGCGGCGCGGCAGGAGGCGGTGCACGGGAGGCGCTGGGAGCAGGGGCTGGAGGGGCTGGAAGGCTACAACCGGGACAACAAGGTGGAGCCGATGAACCGGGCGCTGAAGGAACTGGGGGCGGAAGCCTGGCTGAGCGGGCTGCGGAGGAGCCAGTCCCGGTCGCGGGCGGAGTTACCGGTGGTGCAGAAGCAGAACCGGACGGTGAAGATCCACCCCATTGTGGACTGGACGGAGAAGCAGGCCTACGCGTACATGCGGGAACACGGGCTCCCGTTCCACCCGCTCTGGGAAAAGGGGTATGTCAGCATCGGGGACTGGCACAGCACGAGGCCCCTCGCGGAGGGGATGAGCGAGGAGGAAACCCGCTTCGGTGGTCTGAAGCGGGAATGCGGGCTGCACGAAGGCAGCGGACAGGCCGACTGGCAGATCTGAGGGGGGGTGGGACCGGTCGGACTAGTCGGACTTGAGGAGTTTGCGAAGGCCGGTCTCATCGAGGATGCGGATGCCGAGGACCTGTGCCTTGGCGAGCTTGCTGCCGGCGGCTTCCCCGGCGACGACATAATCGGTATTGCGGCTGACGCTGGAGGTGACCTTTCCGCCGGCTTTCTCAATGGCTTCCCTGGCCTCGTCGCGGGTCCAGTCGGGGAGGGTTCCGGTGAGGACGAGGGTTTTCCCGTCGAGGGGACCGGCTTGCGACTTGGCGGAGAGGGAGGTTTCCATGAGCAGGCCGGCCTCCTGGTAGAGGCGGCGGATCCGCTCGGAATTCACCGGGTCGGCGAAATAATGAACCACGCTTTCCGCCATCTTGGGACCGATCCCGTCGATCGCGCTGAGGGTTTCCGGCCGGGCCTGCGTGAGGGCCCCCATGGAACCGAAATGGGCGGCCAGGACCTTCGCGGCCTCCGCCCCGATCAGGGGGATGCCGAGGCCATGGATCAACCTCCAGAGATCGGCCTGGCGGCTCCGTGCGATGGCCTCGACCAGGTTGTTGGCCGACTTTTCGGCGAATTTGTCCAGCTTGACGAGGTCCGAGGCGGAAAGGCCGTAAATGTCGGCGATGTCCCGGACCAGCCCGGTTTCGACCAGTTGCTTGACGATTTCCTTTCCCAGACCGTCGATATCCATTGCCTGGCGGGAAGCGAAGTGTTCAAGCTGGCGGCGCAGCCGGACCGGGTTGTCGGAAGCCTTCAGGCGCCAGGCGGCCTGGCCGGGGATCCGCTCGGCCTGATACCCGAGCTCATCCAGCCTTGCCTTGAAATCGAAGGGTTTTGCCGCGCTCGGGCGCTTCTCCCGGACAACCCGCACCACGGCGGGGATGATTTCCCCCGCTTTCTCGACCACAACCTGGTCCCCTTCCCGGACATCCTTGCGGCGGATCTCGTCCTCGTTGTGCAAAGTGGCGCGGCTCACCGTGGTGCCGGCGATTTCCACCGGTTCCAGCTCCGCCACCGGCGTGAGGACCCCCGTGCGGCCGATCTGGATGGAAATATGGCGCAGCCGGGTCTCGGCCTGTTCCGCGGCAAACTTGTAGCTGATGGCCCAGCGGGGGGCCTTGGAGGTGGAACCCGCCCGTTTCTGGCCGGCGAGGTCATTGAGTTTCAAAACGGCGCCGTCGGTCGGGTAGGAAAATTCCATCCGCAGCCGGTCGAGTTCCTCAATGGCCTCCCAGGCGGCTTCAATTCCCTCGACAGGCCACGATTTTTCGACGGTTGGCAGACCCCAACGGGCAAAGGCCTCGCTGATTTCATGCTGCCGGGTGAAGGCGGTCCCCTCGAGGGCCCCGATCCCGTAGCAGACAATTTCCAGTTTGCGGCGGGCCACAACCCTCGGATCCAGTTGCTTGAGGGTGCCGCTGGCAAGGTTGCGGGGATTCATGAATCTGGGCTGCCCCTCCGCCTCGCGCTCCCGGTTGATCCGCTCAAATTCGGCCCGTCCCATGAATACCTCCCCGCGGACTTCAATCAGGTTGATTCCCGAGGCCCCCGAAAGCCGGTCGGGCAAGGTCCGGATGGTGCGGACATTTTCGGTTACCTCGTCGCCTTCCTCGCCGTTTCCCCGGGTCACGGCGCGCTCAAAGCGCCCCTTCCGGTAGGTCAGGCTGATGGCCAGACCGTCGATTTTCGGCTCCACAAGGTAATCCAGGCGGGGCGCGTCAAGGAGGCGGCGCAGGCGCTTGTCGAATTCGAACAGTTCATCCCGGTTGTAGGTATTGTCGAGGGACTGCATCGGCACCAGGTGGCGCACGGTCTCGAACCCGGCGGTCCGGTCGTCCCCCAACCGGGTGGTCGGGCTGTCCGGCCTGGCGAAAAGGGGGTATTCCGCCTCGAGCGACTCCAGTTCCTTGACCATGCGGTCGAATTCCTGGTCCGAAATCTCCGGTTGATGCTCCTTCCGGTACAGGGCCTCATGCCGCTCGATTTCACGCCTCAGGTGGCGGATTCTTTCGGAAACCTCATTCAAATCCGACTTCATGGACTTGATTCTGCTTCTTCCCGCGGCGAGGGCAAGCGCGGGTGGCACCGGAATTCCCGCTCCAGGAGAGAGCGTACCCGGGGGGTCCGTAAGTAAAGGAAGGTGAAAACCAGCGCGCCGGCGGTATCGGCCATCAGATCCCCCCATTCAAAGGTTCGCAGGGGATTGGTATACTGGTGCCACTCATCGAGCAGGCCGAAAAGAAAGGTCAGGCCGGCGGCAAGAAGCCAGCGTTTGCGGGGACCGGCATCCCGGAGCAGGCCGGTGCGCGCCCAGGCGATCCCCAGGAGCCCGAAGACAATGAAATGAGCCAGCTTGTCCATCCCGGTGAAGGACCATCCCCCGGTCTGCACCCCGGCGGAGCCGGAAAGGACGGATATGCCGGCCATCATGAACACGGGTACCCAGAGCCGGTGCAGGCAACGGTACCATGCCGGATTCCCCCGATCCGCCCCGCCGCTCCCGTCAAAGGTGGAAACTTTTGCTTCCGGCATGCTGTTTACTTTACTGGATGAGGCGGCGATGCAAACAAATTGGTCGCTGGAGCTCGCTAAATTCAGTGTTTACAGGATGCTATGCGCAACCTATCCCAGAAAGAAAAATGGAGGACCCACTCCGGTGTACCTTCCCTGTAACGTCTTAAATCACAACTGATGCCAACCACCAACCTGAAGGAAGAGGAACTGCGCGAATCCCTGAAGCGCTGTCCGGAACGGGCCATTGAAGCAGCGATCCAGTTCAACCAGACGCGCGATCCTGAACTTGTACCCACGATTGTGATGGGAATCATCGAGCGGTTTGTCGAACCGGAAGTCCGTCCCCTGTTGCGGGAGGAGAAGGACCAGACCCGCCTGCTGGAGGACCTCGGGATCGATTCCCTCCTGATGGTGGAGATCGTCATCCTGGTCGAGGAGACCCTCGGGATCCAAATCGAGAACGAGGAATTACGCAACCTCCGCAGCATCGGGGATATCAAGGGATATCTCGACGCGAAAATCAAGGGGCTGCCGGTCCCCTCGAACCGGAATGTCATGAAGTTCGAGGAAGTGGCCGCGGTCATGCCCCACCAGCCGCCTTTCCTCTTCCTGCAGGAAGCCCGCATCAACGGCACCACCGCCGAGGGAAGCTACCACATTTCGGGCGACGAACCCTTCCTTGAAGGCCACTTCAAGGAAAATCCCGTTTTTCCGGCCTCGCTCATGCTGGAGGCCCTCGGCCAACTGGCCGTTCTCCTGATGCTCAAGTCCGGGGATCCCGCCTTCGGGGGCCGTGTCAGGCCCGATTCCATCTATTTTGTCTCCTGTGACGGAGTCCGCTGCCACAAGATGTGCAAGCCGGAAGAGGTCCTCCAGCTCAAGGTCAGCCTGAAGAAGGTTCATGCCCCGCTGGCCCAGTTCGAGGGGTTGATCTTCAGCCATGGAACCAAGGTGGCCAAGGCCGAGGAAATCTCGCTGACCTTTGAGCTGGCGGAAGAGGAACCCACCCCCGCCAATTGAACAAGTCCGGTCCGGACCCCATTCCCGCATGCGATCTGTTGTCATTACCGGTATCGGCCTGGTTACCTGCCTGGGCCAGGAAAAGGCCGAGGTTGGCGGCAAATTGCGGGCGATGCGGCACGGATTCGTCCGATATCCGCCTTTCTTGAAGGACGAGAAAATCCCCATCAGCGTGGCGGCGCCGCTTCCGGGATTCGATACCTCCTCCAAGGACCCGGAAGACTGGTCCTTCCCCGAGGGCATCCATTTCCGCCTCGAACAACTGCGGGGCCTGAGCCCGAACGCGCTGTACGCCCACTTCGCCCTGCGCAACGCCGCCCGGGATGCCGGTCTGGAGCTGGAGGCCCTCTCGGACGAGAGGACCGGATTGTACACGGCTTCCTCCGGTTCGGCGGCCATGACCTGGTTTCATCTCGACCGCATGAAACGGGTCGGGCCCCTGCGCTGCCCTCCCATGGGCATCGTCGCCTCGATCGCGGGAACGCTCAACTTCAACCTCGCCGCGGCCTACCGCATCCGTGGGTCCACTGCCGGTTTCGTTTCCGCGTGCGCCTCCAGCGGCCATGCCATGGGCTTTGCCTTTGATGAAATCGCACTCGGGCGACAGGACCGGATGGTCGTCGTCGGGGCGGAGGATTTCACGGAGGAAACCATCGTTCCCTTCTCCGGCATGCGCGTCCTTTCCCTCAATCCCGATCCGGACTCCGCTTCCCGCCCCTTCGACCGCAACCGGGACGGATTCGTCGGCACCGGCGGGGCCGTCTGCCTGCTCCTGGAAGCCGGGGAAATTGCCGAAAAGCGCGGTGCGCCGGTCCACGCCCGTCTTGCCGGCTGGGGACAGGCGACCGACGGATACCACGTGGCCGCCTCGCATCCGGACGGTGAGGGGCTTGCCCGGGCCATGCGCCTGGCCCTGCGGAGCGCCGGTTGGGAGCCGGGAGCGGTCGATTATGTGAACGCGCACGCCACCTCCACCCAGGCCGGGGACGTTTCCGAGTGCCGGGCCCTCAAGAGCATGTTCACGGGCAACCGCCAGCCGGCGATCAGCAGCACCAAGGCCCTGACCGGGCACGCCCTGTCCCTTTCCAGCATCATGGAGGCGGCGTTCTGCCTGCTGGCCATGGACCAGGGATTTATCCCCGGCAGCGCCCATATCACGGAGCTGGATCCGGAAGCCGAAGGACTGAACATCCTCACCGCCAGCCGCCCCGGGGCCCCCGGGCGCGTCCTCTCCAACAGCAGCGGATTCGGCGGGGTCAATGTCGTCCTCGCGCTTGAAAAGCCATGATCCGGCGTGTCCTGGTCCTGACTTCCAGCACCGGCAGCGGCCACGACATGCGGGCCCTCGCCTTCGCCCAATGGTGCCGGCAGCTGTTTGGCGGGACTCCCGAGGTCCGGATCGAGCATGTCATTGAAAAGGGCTCCCTGCTCGGGCGCTTCGGGGTGTGGGTCTACAACACCATCCACCGCCACTGCCCTGTTCTGCACAATGTCTATTTTTTCATCGTCGAGGTTTTCGTTTTCACCCATACCCGGAAGGTGGGATTCGGGGGGCGGTATTACCGGAAAATCCTCATGGACTACCGGCCGGAGCTGGTTTTCAGCGTCCATGATTCGACCAACCGCGGCTACTTTGAGGACGCCCGGAGGGTTCTCGGCGAAACGGTCCGCTGTGTCACCTACTGCGGGGAATTTTCAGGGGGGTACGGATACAGCCGCAACTGGGTCAACCCGTCCGCGGACCTCTTTATCGCGCGGACCGAAAGGGCGCGCCGGCATGCCGTGAAGCTTGGGATCCCCCGGGGGAAATCAGCCGTTTTCCACAAACTGCTCCCCCCCGCCTGCTTCGAGGGGCGCATGCCAGGCGGGGAAAAGCCGGAACACCTGCGCCAGCTGGGCCTCGATCCGGACAAGTTCACTCTTTTTCTGGCCACTGGAGGATACGGGGCCAACCACCATTCCTCCTTTCTCCGCGCCCTGTTCCCCCTCTCCGGCAAAATCCAGGTGATTGTCATTTGCGGAAGAAACCAGACCGTCCACGAGAAGCTGACCCGCTGGTCCAGGGCCCATCCCGGCTTCAGGATCTATATCGAGGGGTACAGCAACCGGGTCTCCGATTTCCTGCAGCTGGCGGACGCCGTGGTGACCCGCGGAGGGGCCAATACCACCATGGAGGCCCTCCACTTCGCCTGCCCCCTGGTTTATAACGCCCTGGGCGGCCTGATGCCGCAGGAGCTGTGCACCGTCCGCTACTTTCTTGACCGGGGAGCCGCCCGCCTGATCCGCTCTTCCCGCGACCTGGTTGAGGTTATCGACGATTGGGGGGACCGTGGAGAAGCGTATGAACGGGTCCGAAAGGCCATGGCCGCTCTCCATGTGGAGGAAAATCCGGAGGACCTTGTGCGCCTCGTCCTCGGGGAGTCCTCCAGGTGAAAAAGCCACCCGCTCCGGTGCCGGTCGCATTCTGGTTTGCAACTTTATCGGAACTGCTTTGATTACCCAGTATGAGCATGGACATGCAGGACACTACCAGGCCCCGGTCGCATCGTGCGGCGCGCGGTTTTTCCCTTGTGGAAATGCTGATCGTCATCGCCCTGATCGCCATCGTCGGCACCCTCCTGATCGGGCGCATCGGCAATCTCTTCGGAGGGGCCCAGGAGGACGTGGCCAAACAATTTGTTGAAAACGCCCTCAAGGCGCCCCTGCTGAAATACCGCATCGACACCGGCTCCTATCCGACCGCCCAGGACGGCGGACTGATGGCCCTGTTGAACCCCCCGGCAGGCAAGCAGGAAAAGTGGAAGGGGCCCTACATCGACAAACTCCCGGAAGATCCCTGGGGCCAGCCCTACCAGTACAAGTACCCGGGAGTGAAGAACCCGGATGGCTACGACCTCTGGTCTCTCGGCCCGGATCCCCAGGCGGAGGCCGACAATATCGGAAACTGGTGATACCGTGCGCCGTGGCTTCACGCTCATTGAGCTGATCATTGTCATCGCCCTGATCGCCCTCATCGGGGGCCTGGTGGCCGTCAACGCGCAAGCTATTCTCCGCGGGCTCGGGGAGGAACCGGTCGACCGGATCCTCCGGAAGGCGGTCCGGGAGGCCCGCTACCAGGCCGCCTCCCTCAAGTCACCCGTGCAACTGGCCTACGACCGGGAATCGGCCAGCCTGGTCCTTTTTTCGGATACCGGACAAACCCTGGAGTCGTTCCGGACCGTTCCGGAGGATTCCGAGGATCCCCCCGATATTGAATTTGAACAAATCCTTCCCGTCCGGGGTCTCGACAGCTTTGACCGCCATGAAACCACCCCCATTGATGCCGTGGTCTTCCGGCCCGACCGGTCGTCCACCCCTTTCCAGGTCCTGATCGACTCGGGAAACACTTTTTACACGCAGCGATATGATCCCTTTTCCGCGATCGTCATCGAGGATTCCCGCAATGACTGAGGTCCGGCCATCGCGGCGCGGCTTTTCCCTGATCGAGGTGGTGATCGCCATCGCCATCGCGGGGATCGCCTTCTTCGTGCTGACGGAAACCTTCTTCAATGTGCTGCTCACCCTGGAGGGCCTGGAATCGGAGTCGGATTACCAGAAGGATGTCCGTTTTGTGCGGCGGCAGATCATTCAGATCACCGACCGGGACGAACTGGAAGACGGAGGGGAAATCACGACCCTCGATCTTGGAACCGCGGACTGGTACGCCACCCTTGAAGCCACCGAAATCGTGGACCTCTTCCGCGTGGACCTGGAAATCGAGTTTGAAAACCCGGAGGGCGAGCCGATTGATTACCTGGAGACGCTCTATCTGCTGCGCCCCACCTGGAGCGATCCGATTGAAAGCTCCGCCATCCTCTCCGAGGCCCGTGACCGGATCGAGGAGGAAAACCTCAGGAGGGACTGGTGAACCCCACCCGTTCCCGATCCCTCCGGCGCGCCGGCCTGACCCTCGTCGAGATGCTGGTGACCCTGGCCATCCTCGGCACGGTCATGACCCTCCTGTCCTTTCACCTGGTCGCGCTGAGCAACCTCTGGCTCAATCGCTCCGACGATGACTTTTTCGAGCAGCACGTCGACGGGGTGGTCCTTTTCCTCAACAACGCTTTCGAGGCCTCCGAGGGAGCCTACGGCCCCGGCGAGGAAAAAGGGGCCCCCGTGGAATGGGCCCGTCCTCCGGGCTGGGGGGATCTGGACGACCCGCTGCTTCACTTCCAGCAGGCCGAGGCGCCGGCACTCTTCGTGCGCGAGGGCCAAGCCCTGCCAGCCATCCTCGCCTATCTCCATTTCGACAAGGACGAGGGGCTCTCCATCCTGTGGTACTCCGCCCTCGACGCCGAGGAGATCGAACGGGTCTCCGACCTGCGGCGCACACCCGTTTCGGCCTTTGTCACCGAGATGGACTACGCCTACTATGAACTGGAGGATGACGAATGGGAAATCACCGAGGATCCCATGGAGGACGACAACGGCGCCTTCCGGCTCCCCGACTTCCTGAGGATCACCTTTTCCCACCCGGAGGAGGGGGAGCGGGTTCGCTCCGTTCTCATCCCGCACGCCTCCACCGAAATCCCGCTCTTTTGAAATGGTCTTCAGGAAACAGTCCGCATCCGCAAAACAAGGCTCCATCATCGTCCTGGTGCTGGTCCTCGTGGTCCTCCTGACCTTCGTGGTGGTGGCCTTCCTGGAGGAGGCCACCGCCAGGATCAAATACTACGGGCTCTTCCATAACCGGGACGACCTCCGCACGGACGCCTACTCGGTACTGGAAATCACCCTCGCGGTCATCAACGAGTACCGGGAAATCGAGGGCGCGCTCTGGGGACCCTCCCAGGGATGGGGCAATCCGCTTCGGGAAATCGACTTCGTTCCCGCCCACGCCGGCTCGGTTTCCGTCCGCTTCGAGGATGAAAGCGCGAAACTGCCCCTCTCCTCGATGGAATACAACGACCTCCTCGTCTTTTTCGATGTCCTGGGCTTTGATTTGCCGGAGGCCCAATCCCTCGCCGACGGGTTGATCGACTGGACCGACGAGGACGACCTCCGCCGGCTCAACGGGTTCGACGGGGAGGACTACGAGGACATGGATCCCCCGTACCGGGCGGCCAATTCCCCCATCATCACCTGGGACGAGTTCCGTCTCATCGAACCCTTCCGCACCTTGTTCTGGGATGACGAGGGACGGCCCACGGACCGCTGGCCCACTTTCAAATCCGCCGTTTCCCTGTATCATACCGGCGCCGTTAACATAAACCAGGCCAACAGCACCGTCCTCGCCTACCTGTCCGAGAAGGGACTCCTCGACGAGCGCGCCTTCCTTTTCTACAAAAACGGCAGCGACGGCGAAATCGGGACGGAAGACGACCGCCTGTACCGACAGGGGGAAGGTTCCACCTTTTCCCCGGTCCTGCCGGCCGAGGGAGCAAATGTGAGCGACCGCATCGAGCTGCTGCGCATCACCGTGGAGGCGGCCCGGGGAGAGGCCCGCTTTGTTCTCGAGGTTCTCGTCTCATGGGCCGGTGCCAACCCGGGCGCCGGGGATGCCGCCTCCCGGGAGACCGCGCAACCCGACACCGAACCCGTCGTCGAAACCAACCCACGCTCGGCCCGGGCGCAGCGCCAGCGCGCCCGCGGGGAAACCCGCACCGCTCCCAGTGCCGCGGCCAGCCTCGGCTATCCCTTCCGCTTCCTGCGCATCACCGAGAATCGTAAATTTTGATCGACACCCAATTTCATCACCCGGTTTAATATCACCTTTGAAACACTATGAGTCCCGTCACGGAAACGCTGTCCCGATTCATCGCCGGATTGCAGGAGAAAATCCCCGAGCAGAAGGTCGGCCTGACGCCCGCCGACGCGTTTTTTACACGAAAAGTCGATCTTCCAGCAGGGCTTTCCCCATCGGACCGGACCGCCTTTATCCAGCTTTCCCTGGAAGGAAGCGCCCCCTTCCCGATCGAGCAGCTGGCCTGGGGGTTTCTCAGCTTCGATGGCGCGGATCATGCCTTTGTTTACGCCACCCCGAAAAGCCGTCTGAAACGGCTCGGGATGGACCGACCGGAATCCTACCACCAGCTTTTTCCCGGATTCATCAGCCTGTTTGGGGACCCGCCGGACAAACCGGCAGTCCGGTTTCTTTCCCAGAACGGGGTGCTTTCGGCGATTTCCCTGCCGGCCGGCAATCCGGTCCCGGATGCGGTTCACTCCCGCAAAATCCCGGGTGAAGTCCTCACCGACGACACCCAGCTGGAGGCCCGCGACAAACTGGCCGCCTCCCTGGACACGGAGGGATACGAATGCGAGGACGGGGTCTGGCTGGGTGAGGAGGTCCAGATACTGCCGGACGGCCGCCTGCGCTTCCTTCACCGGCATCTCAGCGCCTCCGCGTCGAGGGGGCTGAAAAGCACCATCCTGCCTCTCGGGGAACAGGCCCTCTGGGATGCCGACCTGCGCGACCAGGGCTACGCCGGCCGAGAGCAGGCCACCCGCCAGCGCAGCACCCTGATCTGGAAGAGCCTGCGGATCGCCGGCTGGACCGCCCTGCTCCTGGTCATTTTCCAGCTCTCGACCTTCATTCTCGGGGGTGTCAACGTCTGGCAGGAGAGCAAAATCAGGGAAATCGAGCCCCTTGCCACCCGCGTGGAGAACAAGTTGACCCTTGCCGACCGCCTCACGCAGTCCACCGAGGAGGACCTCAACCCTTTCCTGCTTATGGAGGCCATCAATCCTGTCCGTCCGGACTCCATTTTCTACAACAAGGTGCGGTCAAGGGCGTTCAATGAGCTGGAAATCGAGGGGCAGTCCTCGGAAGGGGTCACCCCCGTGAACGCCTTTGCCGATTCCATCAAGCAAATGCCCTTTGTCAGCTCCGTGGAGAACAATTCCCAGACCCGCAACAACCAGACCAGCTTTGAATTCCTGATCACGTTTTCGGAACAACCCCCGGCTCCCGAGGGCGGGTTTGTTGTCCCGGATGAATCCGGGGAGGACGAAACCGGGGAGGAGGAAAAGGGATAAGCCATGATGGTCCGTCAGGTATTCAACGCCCTTTCCCTGCGGGAACGCTACCTCCTGGCCCTCTTTGTCTGGGCCCTCCTGCTTGTCTGGATTCTCGGCCTTCTGGAGGATTTGCAGCAATCCTGGAACGATTTCAGCCTCAACCGGCAGCTTCTCCAGACCTTCGGGGACACCCTCGCCCAGTCGGACCAGGCCGAAGCCCTCCTCAACAGCGCCCGCGCGGGCCTGGACGGGAGCAAGACCTTTTCCGCGTCCCAGCTCGTGGGGCGGCTCGATTCCCTGGCGCGGGAAAACGAGGTCTCCAGCTTCGATATCAGCACCCCGTCGACCGTCGAGAGCCAGCTCTTCAGTTTCCACAACGTACGACTTTCCATCAAGCGGGCCCGCATCGGCGAGCTGATCCGGTTTGACCAGGCGGTCAAAGCCTATTCCCCTTATATCGCCCTCGGGGATTTCCAGATCACCGCCAACAAGCGCGACCCGCGTTTCCTGGATGCCGTGTTTGAACTGGTTTCCTTTGAATTGAAAGAAGAGGCCCTGAATGACTGACCAATTCCATCCCTTCCCGCACCTGAAATTCTTTTCCTCCGGGCTGGTTGCCGCCATCCTGCTCGTGGGCGCAACGCTGTCCCCTGCCCAGGATGAGGAGCTTACCGGGCCGCCCCCCACCGCGGCACCCGATTTCATTCCGCCTCCTCCGCCGGACTTCTCCCCTCCCCCGCCACCCGGAAGCGCAAGCCCGACCCCGCGTCCGGTCAGCCGTCCGGTCAACCGCATGCAACCGACCCAGGACGAGTTGCTGCAGCAGCCCTCCGAACTGGTGGACCGGACCGATCCCATGATGGCCGAAACCGTCGGCCTGATCCGCATCCCGGAAATGGGCACCAACGAGGTCCTGGAGATGCTGGAAAACTTCACCGGCAAGCCGATCCTGCGCCAGCAGACCCTGCCCTCGGTAAAAATCACCTTCTACAGCCAGGACGCCCTCACCCGGGGGGAGGCCATCACGGCGATTGAGAGCCTGCTCGCCCTCAACGGGATCGCCATCACCACCCTCGGGGAGAAGTTTCTCAAGGCCGTCCCGAGCGCCGTCATCAACGCCCAGGTCCCCCGGAACTGGGAAGGCACCACCCTGGATGCGGAACCTTCCATGATGATCTACGAGAAGATCTTCGAGCTGGACTTTCTCACCACCGAGGAGGCCGCCGCGATCCTCCAGCCATTGATGTCGCAGGGGGCCCCCATCGCCTTCGACAAGAGCAACTTCATCCTTGTCACCGACGCCCTCGTCAACCTGCAGAGGATCGAGCGCCTGCTCCCCATCCTCGACAAGCCGGCTGACCTGAAGACGGAAATGCTCTTTTTCGAGCTGCAGAACATCAAGGCCGACGAGGTCACGCGCCGGCTCCAGCAGATTATCGCCGGCCCCCTGCGCAGGCAGCTCGAGAACAACACCACCGTCGATTCCGACGAGCGCACCAACCAGCTCCTCGTCTTCACCCACCCGTCCAACACCGGCCTGATCCGGAAACTGATCGAACGGCTGGACATCGATGTCGCCCCGACCACCGCCACCAAGGTCTACTCCATCCGCTACGCCGACGCCACCGAGCTGGTCGGCATCATCGAGCAGATCGTCAGCGGGCAGCGCCAGGTGCGCACCGAGACCGGCGGCGACGCCGGGACCCCGGCCGCCCAGGCCGCCCGCGCCCGCGCCGCCGCGATCACCCGCCAGAACAACCAGGCCGTCGCCGCCGCCCGCGCCGAGGCCAGCAACCTCCAGTTCTCCGACTTCCTCACCATCGTCCCCGACGAGCGCGCCAACACCATCGTCGCCTCCGGGACGCAGAACGACCTCACCTACCTCGAGCAGCTCATCGAGCAGATCGACACCCTGCTCGCCCAGGTCCGTATCGAGGTGGTCATTACAGACGTTTCCCTCACCGAAAGCCAGCAGCGCGGCATCGACCAGTTCGGATTCAGCTACACCGGCACCGGCTTCGACATCGACTTCGAGAATCCGGACAACACCTGGACGGCTTCGCCGGGCTCCTTTTACGGCATCTCCAGCGATTTCGGATGGGTGGACGGCAACTTTTCCATGGATGTCGTCCTCAACCGGATAGCGGAAAACGACAACATCAAGGTGCTTTCCGCCCCGACGATCGTCACCACCCACAACAAGGAGGCGACGGTCTCCGTCGGCCAGGAGGTCCCGGTCGTCACCCAGATCACGACGACCGACACCGGCGGGACCAACAACGTGAATTTCGTGGACCGGTCCCAGGTGCAGTACCGGGACGTCAAGCTCGAATTGAAGGTGACCCCCCTGATCGGATCCGACGGGGTCGTGCAGATGGAAATCGACCAGCAGGTCCAGGATCTGGGAACCCCCGTGGATGTCGGCAACCAGCAGCCCGCCCAGCCGACAATCAACACCCGGTCGGCGACCTCCTACGTCAGTGTCATGGACGGCGGCCTGATCGCCCTTGGCGGCCTGCAGCGCCTCTCGTCGGAAAACACGCGGGGGAAAATGGCCGTCCTCGGGAGTATCCCGGTCCTGGGGAACCTGTTCAAAAGCAACGACACCACGACCAACCGCAACGAGTTGCTGATCTTCATCCGGCCCACGATCATCCGCACCACGGAATCGGCGGACAGGGATGCCAACAAGCTCATCGACAAGATGCAGGGATCAAAGGAAATCCGGGATTACCTGGAGGAAGGAACCTTCCGCGAAAGGGAAGCGGAGGAAACGGAAACCGAGGAGAAGGATATCCGCCGCCGGAACTTCCGGCGGTGACCCATGGCGCGATGACAACCACCCTGTCCACCCGCCTGGTTCTCGGGCTGCTTTTTCTTGCCGCACCGGTGTCTGCACAGGAAGCGGACGGGGGGTCCGCACCCAGCATCATCGCGAAATCCCCCTTCCTGCCTCCCGGATTCCAGCCGCCCGGCGGCGGCTCCGGCGCGGCGGCCCCGCCGCCCCAGGCCCGGCAGTATGAGTTTCGCGGGGTCTACGAGATGGGGGGGCGGTATTTTTTCAACCTGTACGACACCCGCCAGCAGAAGGGCAGCTGGGTCACCAGGGAGGAGTCCGGGGAGGACACCCCGAGGATCATCGAATTCGACAGGGAAAATGATGTCCTTGTATTGGATTCGTCAGGACAAAGGATCAGCCTCAACCTGATCGAGACCAGCGACAAGGTGCTGCCCCTTTCCGTGAACCGCCCGGCCACCCCAACCGCCAGGCCGGCCGCGGCCCCGGCAACCCGCACCACCCCGCAGCGCACCGCGCCGGCGCGCCGGCGCGTCATCCGCCCGTCCGGCAGGAGCGACAGCGACTCCTCCACCACCCGGCGACGGGTCATCCGCCCGGTTTCCCGAAACCCCAACCGCTGAAGACCATGACCACCACACCCGGCACCGCTGAAGTTTCCATCCTCAGTTCCCTTGATCCGGACCAGCGCGGCTCCATCGAGAGCGCGCCCCGGCAGAACCGCCTTCCCCTGCTCGCGCAACTGAAGCGCAAGCCGGAGGCGGAAGTCCTCCGGGACCTGGCGAAGGAGGCCGGGCTCGGGGTCCGCGAGGACTTCGAGCTGCCGGAGGACGCCTCCGAAATCCTGCCCCTGCGTCTCATGCACGAGTACCAGTGCCTGCCCTTCGTGGTGGAAGGGGACCTTCCCGAAACCCTGCACCTGGTCACGGTCTGGCCGCCCACCCCGGAAATGGACGAATGGGTCTACGCCGTCAGCGGTAAGGATCCGGAGTGGTTTCTCGGTCCGGCGAATCGTATCAGCGACACCATTACACAGCGATACGGGGTCGGGGCGGACTCCCTTATCGAGTCGGACATCGCCACCGAGGACTCCGGGCGCCTCGAGGAGGTCGAGGAGGACGAGAACGCGGCCCTCATCCGTTTCGTCAACGAGGTCATCGCCAAGGCAATCGACGACCGGGCCACGGACATCCATTTCGAACCCCTCAAGGAGTCCCTCCAGATCCGCTACCGGATCGACGGGGAGTTGGTCCCCATCCGCGTGCCGGACAACCTGATCCGCTTCCAGGGGGCGATCATTTCCCGCCTCAAGATCATGGCCAAGCTCAACATCTCCGAGAAGCGCCGGCCCCAGGACGGGCGCATCGTCTACAAGGCCAAGGGGACCGAGCTGGACATCCGTATCTCCACGATGCCGACCATGTACGGGGAAAGCGTCTCCCTTCGCCTCCTGAGCCAGAAGAACCAGCCCCTCTCGATGGAGGAACTGGGCATGCTCAAGGCGGACCAGAACCGCATCAAGCGCGTCCTCGACCTGCCCTACGGCATCATCCTGGTCACCGGCCCCACCGGATCGGGGAAATCGACCTCCCTGACCGCCTTCATCCGGCAGATCAATTCCCCCGGACGGCGCATCATCACCGTCGAGGATCCCGTGGAATACGAGGTCGAGGGCGTCAACCAGACCCAGGTGCACACCGAGATCGGCTTCACCTTCGCCAGCGCCCTGCGGCATATCCTGCGCCAGGACCCGGACGTCATCATGGTGGGGGAAATCCGCGACTCGGAAACCGCGGACATCGCCATCCGGGCGGCCCTCACCGGCCACCTGGTCCTGAGCACCCTCCACACCAACGACGCCCCGGGGGCGCTGACCCGGCTCATCGACATGGAAATCGAGCCGTTCCTGATCGCCTCGGCGGTGGAAATGATCCTCGCCCAGCGGCTGGTGCGACGACTGTGCCGGAAATGCGCCCGCAAGGGGGATTACTCCGAACACTACCTGCGCGAATGCCTGCAGGCCCTCGAACTGGAACCGACGCCCGAGCGGCTCAACGCGAAGATCATGGACCCCGTCGGTTGCGAGGCCTGCCGCGGGCTCGGGTACCGGGACCGGGTCGGCATCTTTGAAATCCTCCGCGTCGACGATTCCATTCACGAACTGATCGTCCAGAAGCGGTCCGCCCGGGAGATCCGGCACGAGGCCCTCAAGTACGGGATGACCACCCTGCAGATGAGCGGCTGGGACCAGCTCGCCCTCGGGCGCACCTCGTTGAATGAAATCATGCGCTACAGCCGCATCGAAGAGGAAATCGAGGAATAAGCCGGAAGATGCCGCGATTCTCCTACAAGGCCATCGACAGCAGCGGACGCACCGTCTCCGGTGAGGCCGAGTCCACCGACCGCAAACGGCTCCTGCAGCAACTGTCCCGGAAAGGCCTGCGCCCCCTGTCCGTGGATTCCCTCGGGGAACAGGCCGGCGCCGACGAGGAAATCGAGGAGATGGATTTCTTCCGGGAGTCCACCGCCAAAAGGAAGTTATTCCGCCTGAGGCGTTCCCGCGGCGCGGTCGCGCTGGAGTTTCTCAAGCGCGTGCACGTCCTCCTTTCCTCCGGCATGTCGATCGGGGATGCCGTCAGCCTGCTGGGCCGCCGGCTTTCGGATCCCCAGATGAAGGAGCTCTGCGAGTCGATCTGGCGGCGGCTGAGCGAGGGGCAGACCCTCGCCTTTGCCATGCGCGCCGGGGAAGGGGTGTTCTCGCCTTCCACCATCCACCTCGTCGAGGCCGGGGAGACCAGCGGCAACCTGCAGCCGGTATTGGAACGCGTCGTCGCGTACCTCGAGGAGGCCCGCGATGTCCGCAAACGCCTGATCGGCAACCTCACCTACCCGGCCTTCGTCCTTTCCACGGCGCTGGTCGTGATCATCATTCTCCTGACTTTCCTTCTTCCACGAATCCAGGAAATGCTTGACCAACTGGGCGGGGAACTGCCCCTGATCACCAAGCTCCTGATCGGCGGGTCCGAGGCCACGATCGCCTACGGTCCCTACGTGCTGGCCGTCCTCGTCGCCCTCGGGATCAGCGTCCGCCAATGGCGGCGGACCCAGTCCGGCCAGCGCAAGACCGATCTCTGGCTGCTGCGCCTTCCCATCATCGGGCGGATTTACCTGTATTCGAATATTTATGGCACCACCAACCTGATGTCGACCCTCCTCGGCAGCGGGGTCAACACCACCGAAACCCTGCGCCTCGTTGAACGAACCATCAACAACCTCATCCTGCGTGGAAAATTCGCCTCCGCCCGCAAGCAGATCCAGGAGGGGGTTTCCATGGCCACCGCCATCCAGCGGGTCCACTACATGCCCGACATCGCCATGGATATCCTCACCGTCGGGGAAAACACCGGCAACATCGTCAACAGCCTCAATGACATCAACAAGATCTACCGTGAGGAGCTGACCAAGTCGCTCAACATCCTCACCAACGCCACCGTCGCCATCGCCCTCGGCGGGGCCATCTTCCTCGTCGCGGTCATCGCCATCAGCGTCGTCTTCAGCGTCCTCAGCGTCGGCCAGTCACTGCAACTGTAATCCCGCCGCGACCCCTCCCGGTTGGCCGTCTGATTTTTTGTTTTGCACATTCAGGATTGCGGGTTAGGCTGTCCAATCCACGTCCTACGGGTGCATCCCTGTCATCCGGATGGACTTGTGGGAATCCGTTCAAATCATGCTTGAAGCCATACACGAAGAAACGGTCGGCCACACCGGGGACGGCCATCCCATTCAGGCCTACACGCTGCAAAACGAAAGGGGCCTGCGGGCCACCTTCCTGAATTACGGGGGAAT
Organism: Oceanipulchritudo sp.; assembly: GCA_049975345.1. GTDB lineage: Bacteria > Verrucomicrobiota > Verrucomicrobiia > Opitutales > Oceanipulchritudinaceae > Oceanipulchritudo. The sequence continues at coordinate 109,398 of JBNGDP010000001.1, forward strand.
CCTTGTTGAACTGGAGGTTCCGGACCGGATCGGGCTTCCAGACGACGTGACCCTCGGGCTGGACGCGGTCGAGGAATACGTGCAGAACAACCAGCCCTATTTCGGGGCCCTCGTCGGGCGCTTCGCCAACCGCATCGCACACGGGACCTTCACCCTGGACGGAAAGGCCTACCGCCTGCCCCTCAACGAGGAACACGGCCACCTGCACGGCGGCCCGGAGGGATTTTCCCACAAACTCTTCGAGGGAAGCATCCGCGAGGGGAAGCACGGGCAGGTACTGGTCCTTTCCCACACGAGCCCCGACGGGGAAATGGGTTATCCGGGAACCCTGCGGCTGGAGGTTGCCATTTCCCTGACCCCGGAAAACGGCTTGCGCTATGAATACACGGCAACCAGCGACAAGCCGACCATCGTCAACCTGACCGCGCATCCCTACTTCAACCTGGCCGGCCAGGAATCCGGAACGGTGCGCCAGCACCTCGTGAAGATCGAGGCGGACGCCTACCTGCCGACGACGGAAGACACGAACACCCCGACCGGCCAGCTCGAGTCCGTGAGCGACAGCCCCTTTGATTTCCGGGAACCGCACCCGCTGGATCCCCGCCTGGATTCACCGAACGCCCAGGTCGAGAAGTGTGGCGGCTTCGACCACACCTTTGTCTTACGGAAGAACCGGGACTTCGGCGATCCGGTGGCCACCGTCGTCGAGGAATCCAGCGGACGGAAAATGGAGGTCTACACCTCCGAACCCGGAATCCAGTTCTACACGGGCAATTCCCTCGACGGGACCCTTGCCGGGAAAAACGGATACTTTTACCCGAAGCACGCCGGGCTCTGCCTGGAAACCCAGCACTTCCCCGATGCCCCGAACCATGAGCATTTCCCGTCCACCCGCCTCGATCCCGGGGACACCTTCCTGAGCTTCACCGAGTACCGCTTCGGCACGGTGTGATACCAATTCGAAACAGGTTTGCCTGAGTGCCGGCACCCATGGCACAGCCTTGCGAAGAAGTTTCTGGCCAACCGTTCCGACCCGAAGGGTCATCAGAAACAGCCCTTCGGGCTGGAAGGGTTGGCCAAGGCACGCTGCAGATGGATCCGAAAGCACGCCTGCCTCACGTTTGGCATTCAGGCAATCTACAATGGATTTGGCGTAAGGGGTCTCAAGCCAGGCCGCGCTGGCTTTGGCGCATGAAACAGATGGCCTGCTCGATGAGGGGATCGCTCCCCAGCTGCCCGGCCTCGAGCGCCTCCATGGCCTGCCGCCGGTTCAGGCCCTTGCGGAAGACCAGCTTGAAGATGCGCGCGCCCAGTTGGATTTCCTCCTCGCTGAAACCGCAACGCTGCATGCCCACCTTGTTGAGGGTCCGGTGCGTGGCCGGGTAGCCCTCCGCCAGCATGTGCGGCATCACGTCCTGCAGGAGCTTGCAGCATCCACCGATCATGGCCCCCGTTCCGACCTGGCAGAACTGGTGCACCGCGGTCAGCCCGCCGATGACGACGTGGCTGCCCACCCGCACATGCCCCCCGAGGGTGGCGTTGTTGCTGAAGACGCAGTGGTCGCCGACCGTGCTCTCGTGCCCGATATGGCTGTAGGCGCAGAAGAGGTTGTGCGAACCGATCCGGGTCGCCTTGTCGGCGAATGTGGCCGGGTGCACGGAACTGAATTCCCGGAAAATGTTTTCGCTTCCGATCAGGACCGGGGCCTCCTCGCCGGTCCATTTCTTGTCCTGGGTACGGCCGCCGATCAGCGCGTAGGGAAAAACCTCGTTCCCCGGCCCCATGGTGGTCCTCCCCTCGACCGTGGCGTGATGATGCAGGCGGCAAGCCGGCCCCAGCTTCACCAGCGGCCCGACATAGGCGTAGGCGCCGACCCTGACGCCGTCCGCCAGTTCAGCACCGTCCTCAATGACGGCCGTGGGGTGAATAAGGGAGCTTTCCATGGGGCACCCCTGCGCTAGACGCGGCCGAGGTAGCTCTTGTTGTCGGTGGAGACCTTGATGCGGTCGCCGGTCTTGATGAAGAGCGGTGTCTGGATGATCAGGCCGGTGGAAACGGTCACCGGCTTCATGGCGGCGCCCGAGGTGTCCCCCCGGATGGCGTCGGGGGCCTCTGTCACCTGCATCTCCACGGAGGCCGGGAGCTGGACCTGCACCGGTTCCCCGTCGACGAACAACACGTCCACCGAATTCCCCTCGGATAGGAAATCCTTCGCGTCGTCGATCAACCGGTCGCTCAGGACAACGTCCTCGAAGGTTTCGGGATCCATGAAGTGCCAGCCTTCCTGGTCGACGTAGCTAAGCTCCATTTTCCTCGTGTCGGTCGTGAGGATGTCGACCGAGTCGGTACTGCGCAGCTTGGTCGTCGTGCTGGAACCGCTGCTCAGGTTGCGGAGGGTGACCTGCACAAAGCCAGCCTGGCGTCCCTGGGTGCGGTGCTGCATTTCCAGAACGAGATGGGGCGTGCCATTGTAAAGGATGACCTTGCCTTTGCGGATATCTGTGGGTGATGCCATGATTCGATAGTGGATATGTTTGAAAGAGGGTCAAACCATCCTCCTCGAAGTCTGTCAATACCGCTGAGATTCAGGCCTTTACAAGGTCCAAATGCTGCCGCCATACTACGCCATCATGCGGCAAAGAACCATTCTGCGCGAAGTGACAACCCACGGCAAGGCGCTGCATACCGGGCAAATGGTGCACCTCACTTTCAAGCCGGCGCCGGTCAACCACGGGATCGTCTTCCGCAGGGTGGACCTGTACGGGAAACCGGAGGTCCAGCCGCGCATCGAATTCGTCGAGGATAAACTCGTCCGCAGCACCGACATTTCCTCCGGCCATACCCGGCTCCACACCATCGAACATGTGCTCAGCGCCCTCGCCGGTTGCGGGATCGACAACTGCCTCGTCGAGATGGATGCCTCCGAACCGCCCATCCTCGACGGCTCGTCGAAATTCTATGTCAACCTGATCCAGAAGGCCGAACCGCTCGAGCAGGAAGCTGACTGCGAATACCACGAGCTGAAGGAACCGATTTCCGTCACCGATGGAAACCGGTCCCTCATCGCCCTCCCCTATGACGGGTTCAAGATCACCTGCACCAGCGCCGACGACCGCGGCATCCATACCCAGCACCTCTCCATCGATGTCGATCCGGAAACCTACATGGCCGAAATCGCCCCGGCGCGCACCTTCACGGTGTATGAGGACATTGAGCCGCTCCTGAAAATGGGGAAGATCCAGGGAGGGAGCCTCGACTCGGCCATCGTCATCAAAGGGGACCAGATCCTTTCCAAGGAGCCCCTGCGCTTCGAGGATGAGTTCGTCCGGCACAAGATCCTCGACATCATCGGGGATCTCTCCCTTCTCGGCATGCGCATCAAGGCGCACATCGTGGCAGTCCGTCCCGGCCACAAGCTCAATTCCGAACTGACCAAGGTCATTTTCCAGAAGATGCGGGCCAAACCGGAACCGAAGGCCCTCGAACCGGTTCGCAAGGATGTCCCCGTGCGCAGGAAAATGATCTCCCCGGATGAGAAGCAGATCAACATCCGGCGCATCCTCGATATCCTTCCCCACGCCTATCCCTTCGTCCTCGTCGACCGGGTCATCGACATCAAGGACGACACCGAGATCATCGCGATCAAGAACGTGACCATCAATGAACCGTATTTCATGGGCCACTACCCCGGGAACCCGGTCATGCCGGGCGTGCTGCAGATCGAATCCATGGCCCAGGCCGCCGGTCTCCTCATGCTCCGCAAAATTTCCTCCGAGGGAAAGGTCGCCCTCTTTATGAGTGCCGAAAAAGTGAAGTTCCGCCGCGCCGTCATTCCCGGTGACCAGCTGGAAATCCGCGTCCGGGTCCTCAAGGTCAAGGCCAACCGCTTCGCCCATGTCGCCGGCCAGTGCCTCGTCGATGATGAACTCGCCTCCTCCGCCGAACTGAAATTCACCGTCCTCGATGTCCCCGAGGAGGGAATGTAACCCATCTCAAGCTCAATCTTAATCTTGATCTTAATCCTAAACGTAATCTTGAAAGTAAACCCCATCTTCCCATCCCATCATGTCCGAACCTACCCTGTTCCAACGCATCCTCACCGGGGAAATCCCCGCGAAAATCGCCTATCAGGATGACCGGGCCTTCGTCATCCACGATATCAATCCCCAGGCCCCCGTGCACGTGCTGGTGATTCCCAAAAAGCCGGTTGCCCGGCTTGATGCGGCCGGGGAGGAGGACAGGGAACTGCTGGGCCACCTGCTCCTTGTTGCCGCGAAGATGGCGGCGGAACTGGAGCTGGGCAGCGGCTACCGCGTGGTCGTCAACAACGGCCCGGACGGCGGGGAAAGCGTCCCCCACCTGCACGTCCACCTCCTCGGCGGCCGCCCGATGACCTGGCCCCCGGGCTGAGCATGGCAAGTGTCAGGAACATGTGCCACGGGCATCCCTGCCCGTGATCGGGAAAGCGGCCCCCTCATCCCCGCTCATAACATCCGTCCAGCCGGCGGCAAATCAGCCCCTGCACTTCCATCTCCAGGGCCGCGCCGGAAAGTTCGGCCACCGGCACCCCCAGGCCGGCCGCCATGGCGTCCATGTGCGCGTGACCCTTCTCGCCCAGAAAGGACCAGACCCGCGCCGGCAGCCCGTGCAATTCCGGCTCCGGCCCCTCCTTGCGCGATGGAAAGGAGGCGGCCGCCGACCCGTTCCCCGGACGCAGCATGCCGGGCAGGTAGTTCAGGTCCTCAAGAATCTCCTCCGGCGAGGTCACGAGCTGGGCTCCATCCCGGATCAAGGCGTGGCAACCGGCCGATTCCGCGGCGTCGATCCGGCCGGGAACCACATACACCGGCTTCCCCTGCTCGGCCGCCATGCGGGCGGTGATGAGGCTGCCCCCGGCCATCCCCGACTCCACCACCAGCACGGCTTCGCTCATCCCGGCGACAATTCGGTTGCGCTGCGGAAAACTGCGCCGGTCCGCCCTCCGCCAGAGCGGGAATTCCGTCCAGACACCCCCGCTCTCCTTCACCTCCTCCAGCAGTCCGCGGTTGCTCGCCGGATAACAGCAGTTCAATCCGCCCCCAAGGACCGCTGCCGTCGGGGCCCCGGCCTGAAGGGCCGCCCGGTGCGCCTCCGTGTCGATCCCCTCCGCCAGGCCGCTCACGATGGTGTAGCCGCTTCGGCCAAGGAATTCCGCGAAGGCTCGGGCCACCTTGCGACCATACCCGCTCGGACGGCGTGTGCCGACCACCGCGAGGCTGCGTTCCCCGACCTCCTTGCCCGCCCGGCACCGGTACAGGCCGACCGGGCGATCCCCAAAGTGCCGCAACCGATCCGGATAGCCCTCCTCCTCATAGGTCAGGTAATCCGCCTCCATGCGCCCCAGCGCGGCAAAGACCTTTTCCGGATCGAAATACCGCTTCCATTCCGCCAGCTCGCTTACCACCCGCGGGCCGCACCAGAAGGACCGTTCCACACTGTCCATTCCCAGGAGACGCTCCACCCCGCCCGCCATCGCCGCGTCCAGCCGCCGGATGTTTACCGGCCCCAAGCCGGGTAGGGCGGCCAGGATCATCAATGAGGTCCTCCGGTCAAAACTCATCTACAGACCGTTATTGAGAACCGGTGCGGGGAAAGCAAGGGAATGTTCCACCTGAACTCAGGCACGAAGGGTGCGGCTGAGATGGGGAAGGATCTCGGTGGAGGTGACGGCGCGATCCCCGCTTTCACGGGCAAGGGAATCGGCGGCCGCCCCGTGCCAGGAAACGGCCTTCAGGGCGGCGGAAAAGGGATCCTCCGGATTTTGCGCGAGCAGGGCGGTCATCATTCCGGAGAGGATGTCGCCGGTTCCCCCCCGTGCCAGGACGGGCCCGCCCACGGGGAGCGCGACCACCCGGTTGCCATCGGCGATCAGATTCGGGCTGCCCTTGAGAACGGTCATCAAATGGTACCGGCTGCAGAACTTCATGAGGGCCTCCCTGTCCTGGGCTTGTTCGGCAATCCCCTGGAGGCGGGCGAATTCCCCGTGGTGGGGAGTGATGATCACCGGGCCGGCGCCGACAGGCCGTCCGATAACCGCCCCGACAATGTCCTGCATGAGGGCGGAGGCGTCGATGATGAGGGGGATTCTGGTTTCACGGATGATCCGGCACAGGTTGAATTCGGTGGACCGGTCGAGGAGCAGTCCGGGGCCGATGAGGAGGGCTTGGGCGGCCGGGGCCAACTGCGTCACCATGCGCACGGCTTCCGCGTCGAAGCCGCCCTCCGGGGTCAGGCGGATGGGACGCCACATGGCCTCCGGGAC
>JBNGDP010000001.1:115708-185875 GCA_049975345.1 Oceanipulchritudo sp.
CTGGCGATCTGCCGGCAGACAAAGGAGGGAGCGAAGGTGGTCACCAGGCCGGCGCCGGCCTGCAGCGCGGCCCGGGTCGCCATCAGGGCGGCCCCCGGCATCTGGCTCGAACCGGCGATGATCAGGCAGTGGCCGTACTGGCGCTTGTCGCTGCGGGGAGGGCGCAGGCGGTTCAGCGATTTGTGGATGCGCGGGGAGGCCAGCAAACGGTTCCGGTTCTCGTCCACCGGCTGGTCAAGGAAAGGCTCGATTTCAAGGAATCGCAGGCGCCCGGTGAATGGCCAGTTGGCTTCGCGGAAACAGGGTTCCTTGGCCACGCCCGGAATGCAGGTGATATCCGCGACAAAACTGTCGGGATCCGTGTCCGCACCCATTCCGCTGGGAAGGTCCACGCTGACCCGCAGGGCGATGTCGGTCCGGCTGTTCACCTGCTTCAGGAGCTGTGCCGCCTCGGGCCTGAGCGGAGGCTTGAACCCGTGCCCATACAGACCGTCGAGAAGAACGTCCACCTTCCTTGTCCCGGCCTGGATGTAGTCCCCGGCGGATACGATCCGGAACCGCTCTCCCATCGATACGCGGATCCGTTCGAGGACGGCGCCGGCGAGGGGATTCATCTCCGTGGTCGAGGCCGTGCAAACCAGGGTCACCTGAAGCCCCGGAAGGAAGGCCTGCAAGGTTTCGCAGGCCACAAGGGCGTCGCCCGTGTTGAGGCCCTTTCCCCCAAGGACGTGGATTTCGGGATTTCCAGGCCAGGGGCGGATTTCCCGGTAGTCGTCGTGGATGGCCGCGCCAATGGCGCGGCCGGCGTTTTCCATCGCACGGCTGGTCTTGCCGGAATCCCCGCCAAGGACGGATTCCTCGTAAGCCCGGGCCTCATCAAGGGATAAAACGGGATAATACGGGTTCATGGGAAGCTCTTGATCATCGGTCTGGGTGTTGGACCAGCACGGCCACAGCAAGCCCATAGTTTGCCGTATGGGCAAGAGAAATCAGGACTTCACTGGCCCCGATGACCCGCAAAAGCCCGGCTGCGCGCTCGTCCAGCCGGATCAGCGGTTCTCCCCTATCCCCCTTGACCACCTCGACGGATTTCCACCCGAGCCATTCGCCGATTCCGGTGGTGAAGCATTTGGAAACCGCCTCCTTGGCGGCAAAGCGCGCCGCCAGGTGTGGTATCGGATTTTTCATTCCCAGGCAGTACGCCCGCTCCCCTTCCGTGTAGACCCGGCTGAGAAATCGATCCGACTGGCGCTCGAATACCCTGGAAATGCGGGAACACTCGATCAAGTCGGTGCCGATTCCGCGCAGGATGCCTCCTTCGGGGATGGCAATGTTCATGCCTCCCGCACCCCGTTCATGCGTGCCTTCATTTCCCGGACCGCTTCGGCGATTCCCGTGAAGAGGGCGCGGGAAAGGATGCTGTGGCCGATGTTCATCTCGAAAACGCCGGGGATCCTGCGGACTTGGGCGATGTTGGTGTAATTGATGCCATGCCCCATGTTGACGGTCAGGCCGAGTTGCTGCCCGAGGGCGGCCGCGGCCTCCAACCGCTTGAACTCCCCCTCTCCCTCCGGACCGTAACAGGCATTGGCGAAGGATCCCGTGTGCAACTCGATGAAGGCCGCCCCGGTCTTGCGGGCCGCTTCAATCTGATGGCGGTCCGGATCAATGAACAGGCTGGTGTGGATCCCCGCCCCCAGCAGGCGCTGGACAACGGAATGAACGGGCTTGACCTGGGCCGCCACGTCGAGCCCCCCCTCGGTGGACACCTCCTCGCGTTTCTCGGGCACCAGGCACACCGTATGCGGACAAACCTCCAGGGCGAAAGCGAGCATGTCCTCCGTGCAGGCCATCTCCATGTTCAGGGGCACCTGAAGCATTTCCCGGAGCCGGATCACATCCCCCCGCTGGATATGGCGCGCATCCTCGCGGGGATGCACCGTGATCCCGTCCGCACCGGCACGCTCGGCGACCAGAGCGAGAGCCACCGGATCGGGTTCCACCATTTCCCCGCACTGCCGGTCATACCCCCGATACCGCGCCTGCCGCAGGGTGGCGCAGTGGTCGATGTTGACCCCCAACCGGATGTTTCCGCTGTCCTTGATCATGATTCCGATTGAATTGCCTCCGCCGGAAAAAGCGAGCCCTGGCTTGCGGACGCCCCCGCAATGATGGATCCGCCAACGTTCTTCAGGAACCCGGGGCGGTGATGCCGCGTGGGCCCCTTGCGCTGCAGGGCTTCCACATGCCCCGCGGTGCCGTATCCCTTGTGCGCGGCAAACCCGTACCCCGGCACCTCCCGGTCCAGGTCCCGCATGTACCGGTCCCTCCACTCCTTGGCATGAATGCCGGCAAGGGCGATGGCAAGGGAGCGCTGGTCGCCCTTGACGATCCCCTCGTGCGCGTGGGGAAAATGACGGATGGGTCGGCCGTCGATCAGGATCGGGATTTCCGGCCGGAGCCCGCCCCCCCCGGAGGACCACAAATCCTCCCGTTGGAGCTCCAGGACCCCGGCGAGGGCCCGCTTCATGGCCAGGGTTGTCGCATGATAGATGTTCAGCCTCCCGATCTCCTCCACCGAGGCGCTCCCGTACCCGATCCGTATCCACTTTTTCCGGAAGGCGTGGGTGAAACGCCGGACCACCTCGGCGCGCTGGACCGCGCGCAGGCGCTTGGAATCGTCGACCTGGCGGCTGTGGCGCCGGCACCAGGAGGAGGAATAGAAGTCCGCCTCGCAGCGTATCGCCGCCGCCACTACAGGCCCGGCCAGGCAGCCCCGCCCGACCTCGTCGATCCCGACAAGGCAGGCCGCCCCGCCCAGGGCCCGTCTGTCAAAGCCGACCAGTCCCAGCGCCATGCCTAATAATAGGAGGGTTTTTTCGGCACCGGCAACCCGAGGATCTCGTAGGCCGTCTTGAAATGCACCTTGGCGAAGTCCTTGAGGCGGTGGGGCCCGAGTTTCCCCACCAGTTCCTCTCCCTGCTTCCTCACCTGGGCGCTCGCCCCCTTCTTCAATTCCTCCCCGAACTCCGCGCTCAATTTCCGCAACTGGCGGACATATTCCGCCCGGGCGCAGATCGAGGCGGCGGCCACCACGGGGTCCGACTCGGCCCGGGTCCGCATGCGCAGGTCGAAATCAACCCCGTCCTTCTTGAGTTGCTGCTGTGTCAGGGGCGCCTTGCTGAACTGGTCCAGCATCCCCCAGTCGACGCGCCGCTGGTCAAGGGCGGCCCGGATCGACTTGGAATGGTACCAGGCAAGAAGCTTGTTGAGGTTGGCGTTGGGCCGGCTCATCAATTCGTTGTAACGGGACATCCCGGCGAAGGTCTTCCGCACCACCACCCCTTTGGTCCGGAGGATGATCTTCTCCAGCCGCAGGATACTGCCATCGGTCAGGCTTTTCGAATCCTTGACCCCTTCCGCCTGCCAGTCCCGCACCATCTGGCCGTCCGCGATCACACAGCAGGAGACCAGCGGCCCGAAGAGGTCCCCCTTTCCAGCCTCGTCGACCCCCGCATGCGCTTCAAACCACTCCGGATGATGCACTTCGTCATATCCCAGCCGGGGTTCACCGGTCACCTCCACCTCAAGCACATTCTGTACAAAGGCTTCGGTCCCCTTGCCCTGGATCACCACCTTGCCGCTCTTGTAGGCGACGATGTTCACCTGCTCGTGCGCGGCCTTGAAGGCGAACAGGCTGTGATCCACATGGTAATATCCGTACAAGCGCTTGTCGCAGATCGATTCCAGCTTCTCCAGTTGCTCCGGGTTGAGCTGGATCGTGTAGATCGTCTTGACCTTCGGCTCGTCGTCGTTGCCGCCTCTCTTCTTCTTCATCAGGAATTTTGTCGAGTTTCCGCCCAATCTAGGTTTTTCCCATTTCCATGCGAGGGGATTTCTCAGAATTTCGCGAAACGCTCCTGGAGTGGTTCGACCGCCAGAAGCGGGCCCTTCCATGGCGTGAAGACCCGGGCCTTTACCGGACCGTGGTTTCGGAATTCATGCTCCAGCAGACCCGGGTGGAAACGGTTCTTCCCTATTTCGAAAGATGGATCCGCACCTTCCCCGATTTTCCCTCCCTGGCCCGCGCCAGGGAAGCCGCCGTCCTCAAGCAATGGGAGGGCCTCGGCTATTATGCGCGGGCCCGCAACCTGCACAAGCTGGCCAGGTCCATCGTCAAGGACGGTGTGCCCGGCAGCCCGGAGGAATGGCGGAAGCGTCCCGGGATCGGACCCTACACCGCCGCCGCCGTCTCCAGCATCGCCCAGAACCAGCCCGAACCGGTCATTGACGGGAATGTGATCCGGGTCCTCGCCAGGATCACCAATGACCCCCGGCCCCTCCAGTCCCCCGCCGAAGGCTATCGACGATACCAGCCGCTGGCCCGTGACCTGATCGATCCGGAACGGCCGGGAGACTACAATGAGGCCCTCATGGAGCTGGGGGCCACCGTCTGCCGCAAAAACCGGCCCCTCTGCCTCCTCTGCCCGGTGCAGCGGCATTGCGAGGCCTGCCGCCGGGGATCCCCAGAATCCCTGCCCGTCATCAAGCGTAAAACCACCACCCGGCGCACGGTGCACCGGCTCTGGCTGGTTGAATCGGACCGGATCCTCCTTCATTTCCACCCTCCGGATGCTTCCCGCCTCGCCGGCATGGCCGAACTGCCCGAACTGCCGGAGCCCCCGGACAGCCAGCCCGTCCTGACCCGCTCCCGCGGCATCTCCTCCGAGCATATCCGCGAATCCATCCATCCCCTCGGTACGCGGCACCCCCTCTCCCGGAAGTGCCTGCGAAGGAAGGATTGCCGCTGGGTCCCCTTGCGGGATCTGCCCGGGATCACCCTCTCCGCCCCCCATCGCCGCTGGATCGAACACCTCCTTCATATTAGTTCAGCTAATTTTAGTGCTTAATCCGGGTAAATTTAGATCGAAGGGGAATTTTCGTCTTCACAGCATCCCCGGAATTGTTTTCCTCTCATGGAACACAATATGTGGGGGCAAAGGCAGGAAATACCCCCTATATATTGTTAACACCTTGTTCACAAAGTTCTTAACACCTTCCTGTCGAACCTCCTCCCAAACAAACAAAGACCACCATGAAAACAGTTCCCGCGACGACCGAAACAAAAGCCCCGACCTCGCCAAAGCAAGGCCATCCGGAACAGGAACCGATCTTGAAGGAACACAGTTTTGCCCGTCCCGGGGTGCACCCCTATGAGGAGATTGAATGGGAAACGCGGTCAACGGCCATTCTGGACGACAACGGGAGGAAAATCTTCGCGCAGGAGCAAATCGAGGTTCCGAAGGCCTTTTCGGAGCTGGCGACGAAAATCCTGGCCTCGAAATATTTCTATGGGGATGCGGAGCGGGGATTCGACCCCTCGAACGGCGGCCGGGAAAGCTCCTTCAAGCAGGTGGTGGACCGTGTCGCGAAGACGTTGCGGACGTGGGGCCTGGAGGATGGATATTTCCAGACCGAGACGGAGGCGAAGATATTCGAGGAGGACCTGACCTGGCTGCTGGTGAACCAGACCGGGGCCTTCAACTCGCCGGTGTGGTTCAACCTGGGGCTGTACGAGGCTTATGGTGTCGGCAAAGACTCAGCCCGGGGGAACTATTACTGGAACCAGGAAACAAACCGGGTGGAACGGGCCCCCAACCAGTACCAGTATCCGCAGTGCTCCGCCTGCTTCATCCAGCATGTGGAGGATGACTTGGAATCGATCATGAACCTGGCACAGGCGGAAGCCATGCTGTTCAAGTTCGGCAGCGGCAGCGGGACCGACCTCTCCTCGATCCGTTCGACGCGTGAAAAGCTGTCCGGTGGCGGACGCCCCAGCGGTCCGCTCAGTTTTCTGGCCGTCTACGACTCGGTGGCGGGCGTTGTGAAAAGCGGCGGAAAGACGCGCCGCGCGGCGAAGATGAACACCCTCAAGGACTGGCATCCGGACATCGAGGAGTTCATTGACGCCAAGAAGGTGGAGGAGCGCAAGGCCTGGGCCCTGATCGAGGAAGGCTACGATCCCTCCTTCAACGGGGAGGCCTATGGCTCGATCAAGTTCCAGAACGAGAATCTCAGCGTACGTGCCTCCGACGCCTTCATGGAGGCGGCCCAGAAAAACGAGGACTGGTGGACACGGCGGGTGACCGATGGGGAGAAGTGCGAAAAGAAAAACGCCGGAGCGATGATGAACGCCATCGCCGAGGGAACCTGGCTCTGCGGGGACCCGGGGATGCAGTTCGACGATACCATTCACACCTGGCACACCTGCAAGGGATCGGGGCGGCAGAACTGCACCAACCCCTGCAGCGAGTACCTCTTTCTGGATAATTCCGCCTGCAACCTGGCCAGCATCAATCTCCTGAAGTTCCGCACCCAGCAGGGCTTTGACTTCGAACGCTTCGCCCGGGCATGCCGCATCTTCATCATCGCCCAGGAAATCATTGTCGACCGGTCCTCCTATCCGACGGAAGGGATCACCTACAACTCGCACTGGTTCCGCACCCTCGGGCTTGGGTATGCCAATCTCGGCGCCCTTCTGATGTCATACGGCCACCCCTACGATTCCCATGCGGGGCGCGCCCTCGCGGCCCTGATCACGGCGGTCATGACGGGCACCGGCTACCGGACCTCGACGGAACTGGCCCGGCACAAGGGCCCCTTCCCGGGCTACCGGGACGCGCGCCATTTCAGCTGCGAGCATCCCCCGGCGCGGGACAACGTCGATTCCATGCTGGAGGTCATTGAAAAGCACCTTGGGGCCCTCGACGAAATTGACGAGACGGTCGACCCGGAAATGCTGGCCTACGCCCGTTCAACCTGGCGTCAGGCCCTGCAGCAGGGAAAAGAACATGGATTTCGCAACGCCCAGGTCACGGTTCTGGCCCCCACGGGCACCATCGGCTTCCTGATGGATTGCGACACCACCGGGGTGGAGCCGGCCATCGGGCTGGTTGCCTACAAGTCGCTCGCCGGCGGGGGCATGCTGCAGATCCCGATCAAGGTGATCCCGAAGGCCCTCGAGCTTTTTGGATACAAGGCCTCCGAACGGGAGCGCATCCTCAAGCACATCGAGGAGTACGGCACCGTCGAGCCGGTGAAAGTGAAAGGGGAAACGATTTCCAGCGGCCTGAAGGAGGATCATTACGCGGTCTTTGACACGGCCTTCCGCTCCGGCATGGGGAAGCGGGTGCTCCCCCACCTGGCGCACATCGACATGATGGCCGCGGTCCAGCCCTTCCTTTCAGGCGGGATTTCCAAGACGGTCAACATGCCCCACGAGGCCTCCGTCGAGGAGATCCGGAACACCTATTTCTACGCCTGGCGCAAGGGCATCAAAGGGGTGGCCATCTACCGGGACGGCTCCAAGCGCAGCGCGCCCGTGAAGACGCGCAAGGACGATCCGGAGTCTGAAACCGCTGAAAAGACCGGCATCCAGATGGTCACGGAACCCTACCGGCGCCATCTGCCGGACACCCGCAGCTCGACCACCCACAAGTTCAGCATCGGCGGGACCAAGGGCTACCTGACCGTCGGTCAGTTTGACGACGGGGCCCCCGGGGAAGTCTTCATTCAGATGTCCAAGGCCGGGAGCACCATCAACGGGCTGATGGACACCATCGGGACGCTCCTTTCCATGTGCCTGCAGTACGGGGTGCCCCTTGAAACCCTGGTGAAGAAGTTCTCCCATATCCGCTTTGAGCCGGAAGGGATGACCCGCAACCGGGACATTCCCATGGCCAAGAGCGTCATGGACTACCTTGCCCGCTGGCTCGGTATGGAGTTTATCCCCGGATACCGGCAGAAGATGTCCCCGGCCGCGGCGGCGGACAAGCCCCTCGAGGACAAGTCGCCCGACTCGGTGGCAATCGAGCGGGAGGAGGAAAGCGCGGAAAACAACCTCTCCGCCGAACAGATGGAACTCCTCGTCCAGGCCGAGGGACACCTCACTTGTACGGAATGTGGCAGCTCAAAGGTGAAGGTGACCGGTACTTGCGCCTGTTGCCTCAACTGCGGCACCTCACTGGGGTGTAGTTAGGGACCACGGTCTAAGGACCAAGGACTAAAGTCGAAAGTCTAAGTTCGTGGAAACTGGACACAGGTCTCCGACTTCTGTCTAATGAGACAATTGACCTTTGACCTTTGACCTTTGTCTTTAGTCCTTAGTCCAAAACCCCATGCCGCACCCGGTCGCCGTATTTTTCCATCCCGATTGCCTGCTGCACGACACCGGCCACGGACATCCGGAGACGGCGGCCCGGTTGAAATGCGCGAAGTCCGCACTGGAAAAGGCGGCCTTTGCAGGGCAGCTGCACTGGCACCGGCCCGCCCCCGTCGAAGCGCGGTGGCTCGAGGGGGTTCACACCGCGGAATACCGCCATTTCATCGAGGAGGCCTGTCTGCAGGGACGGCACTTCGTGGATACCGGCGACACCGTGGTCTGCCATGACTCCTATCATGCCGCCCTGCTTTCCGCCGGCGCGGCGGTGGAGGCCGTCGATGCCGTGCTCAAGGAGGGCTATCGTTCCGCCTTCAGCCTGACCCGTCCGCCGGGCCATCACGCCAGCGCCGAGACGGCCATGGGGTTCTGCCTCTTCAACAATGTCGCCATTGCCGCGAATTACGCGGAAGGGGCCTACGGCCTGGAGCGCATCTGCATCCTCGACTGGGACGTGCATCACGGCAACGGGACCCAGAACATCTTCTACGCCAGCCCCTCGGTGTTGTTTTGCAGCCTGCACCAGCTGCCGCTGTTCCCCCACACCGGGGAGTTCCATGAAACGGGCATGGGCGCTGGCAAGGGCCTCACTGTCAATTGTCCCTTCCCGAACGGGGCTGGAATCGATCTCCTGCTCGAGGCCCTGGAATATGAGGTGCTGCCGAAGATCAACAGCTTTGAACCGCAGCTGTTCCTCGTTTCAGCCGGTTTTGATGCCCATCGGCTGGACCCCCTGGCCGACCTGCAACTGGAATCGGGGGATTTCCACACCCTCACCAGATGGATCCTCCAACAGGCCCGAACCCATGCCCATGGACGGCTGGTTTCAATCCTCGAAGGCGGCTACCATCTGGACGCGCTGGGGGAATCCATTGCCGAGCATCTGCGGGCCCTGGTCGAGCAGGAATAAAAAGGGTTAGAAGGCCCGGCCCAGAAAATCATGAACCACGACGCCGGGCCCGATCGCCTCGCGGATGTCCGAAGTGGGCAGGCCGTCCTCGAATCCAACCAACTGCCCGCCATCGAGGGCGAGATCACGATAAAACTCAACATGCCCGTCCAGAAAGGCGATGAACCCGCCCTTGCTCCCGTACACCCCGGGGCGGGCCGTCCCGTAATCCTGCCACTTTCCGGAAGCCGCGAGACCGCGGGTCCAAAGGATGGGCGTGGTCGAGGGATTGGCCGTGGGACTGACCCCGCTTGCCACCGCCACCCCGATGGGCCAGTCGCCAAAGCTTTCCACCTCCTCCCAGGAGCCGCTGTCCGAGGGGCGGACCAGAACCGGTGGGATCGACCCAGTGACCTGTCCCAGCAATGGATCCTCCTCGAATATGTAGATCTCGCCCTCGCGCAATCCCGTTTCGGAAGCCAGCCGGGCCATCCAGTCCCCGAGATCGGAACCGGACAGGCTGCGTCCCGTCACGCTGTGGTAGGTCGCCACCGCCAGGCCGATCTGTCGCAGCTTCTGCGCGGTGGCCATGCGCTGCGCCTTTTCCCGGATGACCCCCACGGAGGGGATCAGCATGCCCATCAGGATACTCATCACCGCCAGCACCATGAGGAGCTCGATCAGACTGAATCCGCTGTTTTTCGCCTTCATGCTTCCAGGCTCTGACTTGTGGCCGGGCCGGGCAAGATCACCAAACAGTCAAATTTCATTGGCCGTAACGGTCAAATTCTGGCAAAATGGAGAATTGCCATGGGATACAGGCTTCAACCAGCCAGGGAAAGGAGCGCGGAATGCAGGCGGGTCTTCGACAAGGGCCTCCTGGAGGCCCTTACCCGATTGGACCTGTATCCGGAAACCGATACGGAAGGACTGCATGAGGCCCGGAAAAACATCAAGCGGATACGATCCCTCCTCCGGCTCCTGCGGAACAGGACCTTCAATCCACGACGGAAAGAACTGAATGCCGGGTTGCGCTCCATCAACCAAAGCCTGTCCTCCAACCGGGACCGGGAGGTCCAGATCGCGCTGCTGAAGCAGTGGTCCGATCGTCCAGCTTCGGAGGGGACCTTGAGGGAGGCCTGCCGACGCCTCGCTTCCTTCCACGAACGGGAAACCCAACCCCATCCGGACATCGACCCGGCGCTTCGGTTGCATATTCATCGGCGGATGGCGGAAATCCGCCACACCCTGCAAAACGCGGATCTGGGAAAGATAAGTGGCAAGCGATTGCGAAAGACCTTGGAAAGGCGCGAGGGCAACATGCTGGAAGCCCGCATGGATTTCATGGAGAATCCCGGCATTGACACCCTGCACAACTGGCGGAAACGGCTCAAGGACCTGATGTACCAGCGCGACCTGGTCCGGGATGTCCTCGGTCTGAAGGCCGGAAAAACCAAAAGGATCAAGAAACTGGAGGGTCTCCTGAGTGACGCCCGTGATTGCGACCTGCTACTGGAAAACCTGAGGGGCGGGGTTCACGGGGATCTCCCCGCGGTACAAATCGGCGTCCTCGTGTACCATTTTGAATCGGAAAAGGAGCGTCTGCTGGGAAAAGCGGGGAAACTTTCCGGAAAGCTGTTTGGACCGCTCACTCCCCGCCGCCCTCAAAGCGGGTCGGAACCACAAAGCTCTCCAGGCCCAACTCCTCCCGCAGGTAACGGGTAAACACATCGGTCTGTCCGTGGGTCACGCCGACGCGCCGGGCCCCGGAGGCGCGGATACACTTGAGCAGGCCGTTCCAGTCCGAGTGGTCCGACAGGACAAAGCCGCGGTCAAAATCGCGGCTGCGCCGCACCCCGCGGATCTGCATCCACCCGCTGGCGGCCCCGAAGGAAAGCGGCTGCAGGCGCTTGAGAAGAGCGGGCTCCTGCCCGGCAAAGGAGATGAGCACAAGTCCCCTGCCCCTGAGTTCGGGGGCCGTTGCTTCGGTCAAATCAAGGGTTTCCGGAAAGCGGATGCCGGCGGCCTCGTAAACCGGGAGGAAGCCCCGGGCCGGGCCGGCAATGCCAATCGGTCCGATAGCCGGGTCCAGGGAGGCCAGGATGCGCTGGGTCTTGCCGAGTGGATAACAGGGCAGGATCGAGGTGCGCCCAAGCCGCTGGTTGGTCCGCCACCAGCGATGGATGTCGGCCATCACTTCCCGGGGATCCGGCCACTGGTAGATGGGCAGCCCGAAAGTGGATTCCGTGATCAGCAGGTCGCACGGCACGGATTCAAAGGGCTCCGCCGCCCCGTGCGCGTGGGTGGCATTGTAGTCGCCGGTCACGACCGCCACCTCCCCGTTCCGCTCGATGCGCACCTGTGAGGATCCGAGGATGTGTCCCGCCGGATGCAGGGAGAGCCTTGCCCTGCCCAGCCGGATCGTCTCACCGAAATCCAGCGCCTTCACCTCAGCCCCCTGCCCGACCCGCTGGCGCAGGATACCTTCCCCGCTGCTTGAACAAAGGTAGCGCCCCATCCCGGAACGGGCATGGTCGGAATGGGCATGCGTCACCACTGCCCGCGGCACCGGTTTCCATGGATCCATGTGAAAATCCCCCTCCGGGCAATACAGACCGGCGCTTGTCAATTGGAGGATGTCGGATTTACTGAATCCCACAGCCTTATTGAGGCGTACCATCGCCGATTGACAAATGGATTTCCCCGAACCCTGGCAGAACCTGCTATTGCTTGCCGCCTTTCCCCTCATCGGGGCGGGGATCGGCTGGCTGACCAACCGGTTGGCCATCCAGATGCTGTTCCGCCCGCGCCGGCCGGTGCGGGTCTTCTGGTGGAACCTCCAGGGGCTGATTCCCCGGCGCCAGTCCGAGTTGGCCAACCGGGTCGCCGAGATCGTCGAGACCGAGCTCTTCAACCAGCACCTGATCCGCCAGGAGATCGCCAAGATGGACCTGCATCCGCACCTGCAGCAATTGGCGACGAATATCGTCTGGGACCGGCTGGGGCCGAAGCTCCGGGCCATCCCGATTCTCGGCAACCTGGTCAACGACAAGCTTCTTTACAACCTCAACAAGATCGCCCTCGAGGCGATCATCCGGGAAACCGAACCGCTGCTCGAGAAAGTCTCGGAGGAAGTGGAAAAGCACATCGCCGTCCGCAAAATCGTCGAGGAAAAGATCCATGCCTTCGACCTGGACCAGCTTGAGGCCATTGTGCGGAAACTCGCCCACCAGGAATTCCGCAGCATCGAGATCCTCGGCGGCGTCATCGGCTTCCTCATCGGCCTGGTGCAGGCGGGGCTGCTGGTGATGGGACTTATGGGCTAGCCTGCCCCTCCCCATCCCCCAGCAGGTCCATCTGCTTGAGTTCCTCGAGTTGCCGTTCCAGTTCCGCCAGTCGCTCCGCTTCCTCGGCCTCGGCCCGTTCAAGGGCCTTGGCGATCTCGGACTCGACGATCTCGGGGGCCGGGTCGACCTCGATGAGCGCATCCTCCTCGCGCTGCCCGGAAACCGCCTTGTAGATCTGCATCGCCATGTAGAAGGCGACCACGGTGAGAAACAAGAGCACCGAGCCGAAGATCGCATAGAGCCGCAGCTTGCGGTTGCTTCCCAGCGTGGGGGCCTGCTCGCGCAGGCGCGCCAGCCGGGCCTCCTTGCTTTCCGTGCCAAAGCGGGTCTCGCGGGGTTTGCGGTCTTCGATTTTCATAGTCCGAACAGAATATATGCCCCGATTCCGAAAATTGCCAGATCCACGATGGCATGGCTGACGTAAGCGGGCCAGATGGATTGATAACGGGCATACAGCCATGACCAGATAACTCCCCCGACGAATACCCCGAGGGAACATAGCAAAGCAGCCAGCCGATCCAGGTAAACCCCGAGGGCAAAATAATGGTGCAGGGTGAAAAACAAGGCTGACAGAAGAATACCCGCCTTGGGCCCTGCAAGGATCGCACACTTGCTGAATACAAACCACCGCCACAGGTATTCCTCGAGGACCGAGTTTATGAGAATCCAGTAGAGCGCAGCTCCAATGTACAAGAAGGGATTATCAAGTCCGATCACGGAAAGCTCCCGGCGCATTGTGGATTCATCCAGAAGAAATGGTCCGATAAAAAGGTAGGCCCCGAGAATGACACCACTGATTGCGCAACCGGTCAGGATTCCCATCCCGAAACCTCCCCTGGCAGGAGGTGACAGACTAAGCCGTTCCCGATCCACCAACAAATGCCAGACCAATGGAAGGGAAAAAGCCCACAATTTGCTGAGTGAAAAAAGGATTTTGCCAAAATTCTCGTCGGGCCAGCAGATCATGCCGGCAAAGACCCCGAGACTGGGGGCGGGCACCAAAAGTAAAAGGACGATCAGCGGTTTCCATTTCATTGGCATGGGAGGATTGAGAAGGATGGTTTTATCGGCAAGGTTGCACTCTGAGAATCCGGTGCTAAAAGTAGCGTCATGTTCGACCCAATTGATGTCATCAAGGAACTGGTGCGCAACGCGAGTGTCTCGACCGACCCGGCCTACGCGCAGGGCATGCAGGGGACCCGTGAGGTTTTGGAGCGGCTGTTTGCCGGCATGGGCCTCGAAGTTGAAGTGGTGGAAACGCCGCGCCACCCGGTCGTGCTGGCCCGCCGCACAGGACCGGAGGAGTGGCCGCATGTCGTGATCTACGGGCACTACGACGTGCAGCCGCCGGATCCGCTCGACCTGTGGGAATCCCCGGCCTTTGAGCCGACCCTTCGGGGGACGCGCCTGTACGGGCGCGGGGTGGCCGACAACAAAGGGCCGCTGATGGTCCATGTGACCGCGGTCGCCCGCCTGCTGGAGGAAAACCCCGGCCTGCCCCTGCGCATCACCTTCCTTATCGAGGGGGAAGAGGAGATAGGCAGTCCCAGCCTGCCGATGGTGCTGGAAAGCCATGGCGACAGCCTGAAGGGGGATTTCATCCTCCTGTCGGACACCCTGAACCCGACCGACGACCAGATCGCCATCACCACCGGCATCCGGGGCATCATCTCCTTTGAAATCCGGGTGACCGGCCCGAGGGGCGACATCCATTCGGGCATGTTTGGCGGGGCGATTTACAACCCGCTGCAGGCCCTCACCGAAATCTGCGCGAGCCTGCATCATCCGGACGGGCGGGTGAACGTGCCCGGGTTCCATGACACGGTCATCGAGCCGGAGGAATGGGAAAAGGACGAGGTGGCCAAGCTTCCGGTCAAGGATGCGGACCTGCAGAAGTGGACCGGCGTGCCGGAGTTGTTCATGCCGAACAAACGCACCGCCATGGAGGCCATCCGCTATGAGCCGACCCTTGAAATCAATGGCATCGGCGGCGGCTACCAGGGCGCCGGCGACAAGACGATCATTCCCGCAAAGGCCTTTGCCAAAATTACCTGCCGGCTCGTCGCCAACCAGGACCCGCAAGACATCCGCGAAAAGGTCTTTGCCGCCATCCGGGAGCGCTGCCCGAAGCAGGTGAAGCTGGAAATCATCCCGTTCCACGACGGCTCGCCCTATTCGGTCGTGCCGCCCGGCAAGCCGAATACGCCCGCCGGACAGAATCCGCACCTGGCCAGGGCCTTCAAGGCCTGCGATCGGGCGGTTGCCACGGTCTTCGGCAAGCCCCCGCTCTACCTGCGCGAGGGTGGTTCCATCCCCATCATCGCCGATCTCAACAAGGCCCTCGGCATGGACTGCATCATGCTCGGCATGGGCACCGCCGAGAACAACCTCCACGCCCCCAATGAGTCGTTCGACCTGGCCATCCTTGAAAAGGGCATCGAGGTCTCCATGGCGATCCTGAGGGACGTGGCTTCCTGAGCCCTCCCCTTACCGGCTCGCGCCCTTGTTCCAGTCGGGTTCCGGCAGGGGCTGCATGGGGCAGGACTGGAAAGCCAGCCGATCGAAGCCGCGCAGGCTGCCGCGCAGGCGGCCGGAGGCCGGAAGGCTGAACTTTCCGGCCAAGGAATGGTGTCCAAGCGCTTCCGCGGCCTGCCGCCGCCATTCCCAATTGACGGATTCCGAGTTTTGCTCAAGGTCGTTTCGGTCGGCTGTACTGAGATCCTCGATACATCCTTGGGTGCCGGGAGCATAGGCGACATCGAGGGTGGGCGCGCAAGGATTGGCATCGCGCTCGGGGACGCGCTGGAAGTGCTCGAAGACGACGTTGTTCATGCGCGAATGGAGCTGGAGCAGGCCGCGGGACTTCTTGCGCGTCTTCCAGACCCGGAATTTTGAGAAACGGATATTGCGGAGGTCGCCGCAGCCGTTGGCGAAGGCGGGATCGTCGATATCGAAGAGCGGGGAACGGCAGAAGCGCAGGGCATCGGCGTTGATGGCGACATCGAGGCAGCCGCCCTCGACGTCGTGGACGTCGATGTCCTCGATGGTCGACCAGACGGAGGCGAAGCGCATGAAGGCGTGGCAGTCCTCGGCGCGCAGATGGGAAACGGAGATGCGCCGGATGGGCCCGGCCAGGGCGGCGCGGGTCTCGGAGCGGTCCAGGGCGTCGCAGGCATTGAGGGCCACCAGGTCGTCGCCTGGACAGTAGGTTCCGTAGCCGAATATCCTGCGGATGATGCCGTCCTCGCAGTACCCGGAGACGTGGATGCCATCCTGGTTGCGGGTGTGATTGAGGATCTCGAAGCGGATGTCCTCGACGAGGAACTTGCGCACCTTGCCGAGGCAGACGAAATACGAGGACGGGTCGGTCAACTTCAAGTCGCGCAGGACCAGACCCTCGACGTTGCGGAACAGCATCATGTTCCCGGTGTAGCCGTCGCGTTCGTCCTCCGCGGCGCGGTGCACGTTCATGCAATTGCCGTCCCAGATGCCGCCGGAGATCTCGATCTGTTCATCGCCGCCGTCCCAGTCGGCGTTGGTGACGAGGGCGTCACGGACGCCGAAGGGCGCGCCATCGGCGATGCGGATGCGGGCCTGCGGATGGGCCAGCAGGCGGGTGCCCGAGCGCAGCCGGATCGGGCTGGCGACCGGATACTCACCCGGAGGCACCACAATCAGGGCCTCGCCCCGCTGCAGGAGTTTTTCAAACGCGGCGCTGTCGTCGCCGGTTCCGTCGCCGCGCGCGCCGGCATCGCGGACGCTGGCACCATAAAGGGGAAGGTCACTCACAACCGCAAATAAAGAGCCATCAAAACGGTGGAGGCAATCTGAAGAAGCAAAAGGACATGTTTTACCCTAAAGCGCCACCCGTTCCATTTCCAGCCGCCTTTGCAGCAGGGGGACGATGCCCGCATGGTCGCCGACCAGGCCGGTCATGCAGGTGCGCAGGCCCGGGTGGCGTGCCTCGGCGGCCCGGCAGATGCGGGCGATATCCCCTCCGGGGCCGGCGTGGCGTCCGGGGGAAAGGAAAAGCATCGAGATGATCACCTTGCCGTTGTCCCAGCCGTGCCGGTCGAGGAGGTTCTCGAGCAGCGGCTCGTTGAAGGCGTATGCCTCCCCTTCCCGGCGCTCCATCGAGGCAGCGGCCACCTGCTCCCCCTCGCCCTTGAGCGCGTCCGCCAAGCCGGTCGCCAGGGCATCCCGCACCGCCGTGACCTCGGGCAGCGGCGATCCGTGGTCCACAAGGGCCACCTTCGGCCGCACCCAGCCCTCGTAGCGCATGATCTGGCGGACATTATCGGCCAGAATCCCCAGCAGGTCATCATTGTGTCCCATTTCCTCCTCAAGAAAAAGAAAGGGTGCCCGCCAGACCTTGAAATCGCCGTGTTTCTCGCGCCGGTAGGCCAACCGCTCCGGGAGGTACTGGGTAATCGCCCCGCTCGGACCGAAGAAAAAGGGGATAATGGTGAATTCGCGTTCGCCCGCCTCAAGGGAGTGCCGGATGCGGCGTTCGAGGTTGACCGCCGGCTCGCCTTCCAACTGGTCGGCCGGGACCTTGCTGGAATGCAGCAGCGACGCGGGCAGGATCTCCAGCCCGGTCTCCGCAGACAGCCGCCCGGCAACGCGCCGCAGGTTCAGCACGCTTTCCGCCCGCAGGCTGCCATTGTCCACCAAGAGGTACTTCATGTATTTCCAAACTCGCACAACTTTGGGGAAGCTCAACTTGCAATTTCTCGCACGGAGTCACGGAGAGACAGAGCCACAGAGATTTTTTAGTGATTCACCAAATATAAAACTCCGTGGCTCTGTCTCTCCGTGACTTTGTGCGAGAAAAATGGATTGATGCGGTGGCCCGAAGCATAAACCCTGCTCCCATGCAATCCGAGGTCCTCGACATCTTCAAATCGACCGGAGCCCTCCTTGAGGGGCACTTCATTCTGCGCTCCGGACTGCGCTCCGGACACTTTTTCCAGTGCGCGCGGGTCTGCGAGCACCTCGACCAGGTCACCCGGTTGGCTGAATTGCTGATCGGCAAGCTGCCGGACATGTCCGAGGTGGCAACCGTCCTCTCCCCGGCCATGGGTGGACTGGTCATCGGCCAGGAGGTCGCCCGGCAGCTCGGCAAACGCTTCATTTTCGCCGAAAAGGTCGACGACCAGCTGGCCCTGCGGCGGAATTTCCTCATCAAGCCGGGCGAGCGGGTCCTGGTCGTGGAGGATGTCATCACCCGCGGCGGCCGGGTCCAGGAGGCCCTCGATATTATTGATTCGCGCGGCGGGATCACCGAGGCCATCGCGGTCCTCGTCGACCGCTCCGCCGGCCAGGCCAAGTTCCCCGTGCCCCTGATTTCCCTGCTGGAGATGAATTTCCCGACCTACGAGCCCGACAAGATCCCGCCCGAGCTGCGCAACATCCCGGCGGTGAAGCCCGGCTCCTGAGGGTTCATTCTCACACGGGGGCGCGGAGAGACGGAGGCACAGAGGAGTTCTTGGTGTTTAGCCGTTAGAAGAAATCGGCCTCTATTTATTGATAATTTGAGGGAATATATTTCCATTGGGTTGATCAAAAATAGAATGTTTCTCCGTGGCTCTGTTTCTCAGTGCCTCCGTGAGAGAATAAACCTTTTCAATAAGCAAAAATATCATGAGCAGCATGCAGATCTTCATTTTCCTGATCATCCCGACGATCTTCCTCGGCATCTACGCCCAGGCCAAGGTTTCGGGCGCCTACAACAAGTGGTCCCGGGTCGGCTCACGCAGCCGCATTACCGGCCGCGAGGCCGCCCAGTACGTCCTGCAGAAGGCGGGCATCCATGACGTGGAGATCACCGCCACCCGCGGCCACCTGACCGACCATTACGACCCGACCAAGAAGCGCCTCGTCCTGAGCGAGGAAAACTACAGCGGCTACAGCCTGGCCGCGGTCGGGGTGGCGGCCCACGAGGCCGGCCACGCCATCCAGCACGCCACCGGCTATTCCATGCTCAAGCTGCGCATGAGCCTGGTGCCCATGACCATGTTCGCCTCGCAGCTGCTGCCCTTCATCATTATCGGCGGCTTTTTCTTCGGCATGCTCGGGCTCATCAAGCTGGGCGTACTCGTCTATCTCGTCCTGACCATCTTCCAGTTGGTCACCCTGCCGGTCGAGTTCGACGCCAGCCGCCGGGCCAAGGCGGAACTGGTCGCCACCGGCATCCTCCAGCAGGACGAGATGGTCGGGGTCAACAAGACCCTCGACGCCGCCGCCCTCACCTACGTGGCCGCCTTCGTCAGCTCCCTCGCCAACCTGCTCTACATGCTGGCCCTGGCACGGCGGGACTGATTTACTTTTTGTCAGAGCGATTACCTGATTTCAGGTAAAAGGCGCCGTTGGCATAAAGCAATAACATCGGAATAAATGGATTCGTTGCATCGAATCCATGAAGGTCAGGAATATTCTGAGAGAGTTGAAAAGGCACGGGTGGCGAATAGTACGGGTCAGGGGCAGTCACCGCCAACTGAAGCACAGTTCCAAACCCGGGACTGTAACCGTATCAGGGCATCCAAGGCTTGAAATACCACCGGGAACTCTCAAGAGTATCAAAAAGCAAGCAGGGCTCGACTGATGAAGAAAACAACCAAGCATACAATTGTCATCGAAGAAGGATCAGAATCCTTTGGCGCTTATGTTGAAGAATTGCCTGGGTGTGTCGCAGTTGCCAAAACGCGTGAAGAGGTTGAGAGATTGATTCAGGAGGCAATTGAAATGCATATCAGCGAAGATTCTGATTTCACATCTCTAAAGTCATCCTGACCGGCAGTTCCATCGCCTTGCCCGGGGCGAGGACCTCAAGAGGCCCCATGTGCTCCACTTCGCCCATGGTCGTGGGGCGGTTTGCCGGCGAGGCGTAAATCGTGACATTCGATCCGCCCTCGGGGTACTCCGCATCCGGATCGTATGGGGCGGTGAATTCCAGCACGATGCCCTGCTTGAGGACGTCAATCCGCCCCTGCGGCTGGACCAGGCCGAGCTTGACATTTCCATCCTCCTGCCCTTCCCGGATTTCAAGCTGCAGGTATTCGCGCGTGCTGCTGATGCGCGTGTCCCCGATGTCGGTCCAGGGAAACACCGCGATGTTGTTGGGAAAATCGCGGGGCACGTGGGGCGAACGGGCAAAAGGGATCCGGAAAACGCAATCCGCCGGAAAAGCGGCAAGGCTCCAGATGCCGACATAGCGATGGACCTCGCCCTCGTTGTGGATGCGCTGCAGGATCGTGATCGCGGGCCGGTCCTCCTCAAGCGTCACCACCCACTCGAGCACAAGGCCCCATTCGTTCGGGTTCAAGGTCTTCAGACGGATTTCGCGCTCGCTCACGAATTCCATGGAGGCGGGTTGCCCGGACAGCATGTCACGCAGAGCGATAATGTCCGACGGCGCCATGACCCAGGTCTTCAGTCCGTGATAGGGATCGTCGGTCTCGCGCAGCAGGTTCTCCCCGCCGGGCACGCGCAGGTCGGCAAGGCGGATGCCCTTCTTCCAGGTGAACCCCGCTTCCAGATGGTCGTTCTTCAGCCAGTACATTTCCCCTGCATGGGCTGTAGAAGATGCGAGGACAAGCAAAGAAGATGCGAACAGGCTAAAAATAAACCGTTCTGTCATGCGTCCCATCATCATGAGAACCTCCTTCATCAACAAGATAAATTATCTCACGCGGAGACGTGGAGCAGCAGAGGTAAATTACATAATCCCCTTATTAGAGATGTCTCCGCGGCTCCGCGGCTCCGCGTGAAAAATAAATAAACCTTTACCCTGGCCACTTCACATCCAAGGCTCTTACTCATGCCCGACTTCAAGCCCGGTCTCGTCTCCATCTCCTTCCGCAAGCTCCCGCCGGAGGAAATCATTGAAGCCATAAAGCCTATGCCCCTGCAAGGCATCGAATGGGGCGGCGACGTGCATGTTCCGCACGGCGACACCGCCGTCGCCGAGCGCGTCGGTCGCCTGACCCGCGAGGCCGGGCTGGAACCGTTCTGCTACGGCGCCTACTACCGCTTCCGCGAAGTCCATCCGGAAAACAAGGAGCCCGGTCCGGAGATCGAGGCGGTGCTGGATTCCGCTCAGGCCCTCGGCGCCCCGCGTGTGCGCCTGTGGGCCGGGGAAATGGACTTTGAAGACGCTTCTCCCGGGTACCGCAAGGCGGTGGCCGCACGCGCACATGAGGTGGCCCAACTGGCACATCAGCGCGGCCTTGCCATCGACCTGGAATTCCACGGCGGCACTCTCAACAACTCGGCGGAGCATTCTCTCGAACTTCTCGGCATGATCCACCACCCGAACGCCCACACCCTCTGGCAACCCGCCGTGCCCCTGTCGGTGGAGGAGCGCATCGCCGGCCTGAAGAAACTCCTCCCCCGCGTCAGCAACGTCCATTGCTTCCACTGGGGGCCCGGCGGGTGGAAGGAGCGCTATCCGCTGGCGGAGGGCGCGGAGGCATGGCGGGCCTATCTGGATGTATTCAACACCGTCGATACGTCCCGCTGGATCTCGCTCGAGTACGTCAAGAACGACTCGCTGGAGGTGCTGGGCAAGGATGCCGTAACGCTGGCCGCATTGACGCGCCAATACTAAAGGTAGTTGACCTTGCCCTCCCGGACACGCTGCCGCGGGCCGGCCAGATTGGACTCCTTGCCGTCGCCGGCCAGCTGAAACACCTCCCTGCCGCCTTCATCACGGCTCATAGGAGGATGCGAAGTCACATGCCGGGAACTGCATACCAGCCACTCCAGGAGCAATCGGACAAGCTGGTCGCGGATTTCCCTGTAATCGGGATCCTGATACAGATTGCGGGTTTCCCATGGATCCTCAGCAAGGTTGTAGAGTTCGCCAACCTCGCCATTGAACATTTCCCGGGGATAGAAAACCATGCGGTAATCCCGCCACCGGATGGCCTTGCTCCATTCGTTTTCCGTGACCGCCATGGACTTGCACCCTTCCCTCTCGCGGCCGGCCAGGCAGGCGGAGGCATCCACACCGTCGGTGCTTTCCATCTGGGGCAGGCCCGCAAGCGACAGGAAAGTTGGCAGGATATCAATGTTCTCGATAATCGCGTTGCACTGCGTTGCCGGGGGCAGCGTCTGCGGGAACGACCAGATCATGGGGATCCGGCAGACTTCCTCGGAGCAGATTCCCGGATACTTTTCCGCCAATCCAAAGATGCCATGATAGGCGCCATGGTCCGTCGTGTAGATAATGATGGTGTCATCAAGTTGGCCGCTTTCCTCAAGATGGTCGAGAATCTGGCCGATTGCATCATCCACCATGGATACACAGGCAAGGGTGCCCCGATAGGCCCTGGCCAAACCGGATTGCAAGTCGGTTTTACCCTCATCCCCGAGGGACCACTCGTAGTTGTTGAAGTGTTCCCTCGCCTTCTGGAAGTGACTCGGCCGGCCTTGAATGGGCTGGGTGTAGTAGTCAGGTAATTCCACTCCGTCATACAGGTCCCAGAATTCCTTCAACGGCGTCAATTGGTGATGTGGACGGGGAAAGGAGACCTTGACGCACCAGGGCTGGCCGCCGCTCTCATCGATAAAGCGGTTCGCCTCGCGGGCGCACCAGTATTCCACTACATGCTCCTTCGGCATGTCCGTGGGCCGGGCGTCAAAGGAGTTGTAGCCGCCGTTTTCGTCGGGAATCTTGCGGCTGTCCTCCTTTTCGTAGACGCCTTGCTCCCTAAGGTAGCGGTGATAGGGGGAATCAAACCGGTCGCCCGAAGCGGAACGGTAACAGTCCGCGTACAGGTCAAGGTCGTCCGCCACCCAGTTCCGCGGCTCGTCGGGAAGGTGCAGCTTGCCGATACCCGCCGTCCGGTAGCCGTTTTTCCTGGCATGAGCGAACAGGTTCGGAAGGTTTCGGGGCGCCGGTCCGCCCAGCCCGAAATACCCGTGGTTGTGCGGATACTGTCCGGAAAGCATGCTGACGCGGCTGGGCGTGCAGATCGGATTGCTGGTGTAGGCGCGATGACAGAGCACACCCCGTGCGGCGAGTTTGTCCAGGTTGGGGGTTTGGACCGTCTCATGCCCGGCGCAACCGAGCAGCCGGGCCTGGTGCTGGTCCGACACAAGGAAAAGGATGTTGGGACGTTTGCCGTTTTTGCTCGTCATTTTGGGAAATAGGTCCAGCCGCTGTCGTCGGGAATATAAATGTACTGATTCAAGGCAACGCTCCAGATCCAGGGATCGTTGGTCACGTAGAGGAATCCATTAAACCAGCCTGGCCTGCCGGTATTGACATAACCAAAAGCATCAACCGGATAACCATACCAGAAATCGCCCGTTCCGGTTGGCGAAAACGTCGCACTGACAAGATCCAACTCGCCGGGAGTGAGCAGCCGATTCCAGACCGCGATCTTCCCAAGGTAACCGTAAAAAAGATTTTCATGACCGATGGCCGTGAACTCCGAATCATGGTACTGCAACGGTCTCGCATTTCCGCCGATGTCCGTGTCTTCAAACTGTGCACCGACCTTCTTTACGCCGGTTGCCTGGTCGACCAGGGTATCATTCAGATACAGTTTGATCGAGTCATTCGCCTTGCTGCTTTCCACGACAAGGGAATAGGCAGACTCGGGCTGGACCGGTGCGGACACCCAGACGGGACCCCAGCGCCTTATGTCCACGCCCTCATAACTGACATATACCATGCCGCCGTCGATGTAGACGACCATGGAATTATTGCCGTCCCCCGTGGCCCAGAGGACCTGCCGCTTGCCGACCCCGAGGCCGGTCTTGAATTGGATGGCGAATGTGCGCTCCTCAAAGGAGGTCCCCGACAGCAGGGGATCCGTCTGGATGGTCCACAGGGCGCCCTCCAACCGGAGGCCGGGGGCACTTCCAAAAAGGTCCGGGACATGGCGGGGCGTGCGCGGATTGGGGGCATATCTGCCATTTGCCTGGAAGCGGCGGCTTGAATCGGTTGTATCGAGCCATCGATACGCCTGTCCATCCTCGGAAAAGGTGATCCCGCTCTTTGGATCAAAATAAGAATCCGGCGCTGTCTGCGCGATGAGCGGATCCCCTTCAACGGGATCCAGGAAGGTCCCCCATGCCTCTGCGGGATAGCCGACCGTATAGGCGGGATTTTCATCGATGGAAAGGTGGACAAGCTGGTCGTTCGGGAAATCACTCGAATGAAAAGCTGGCAGCTTGATTTCCACAGCATAGTCGCCATCAGCAAAGGTGATCTGGGCCGGAATTTGGTTTGCGATGGATGCGACGGCTGCGTCCGCCGTGTGGGAAAGATCGACCGTCAACGTGCCTGTATTGGTGGACCGGTACACGGTGAATCCGGTCCATGGAATTTCGGTCGGAAAGGATCCTTTGAGGTCGTTACCGAATACATACACCCTCGGCTCGTCCGGGGGCAGCAGGCTCGTTCCGGCTGTGTAGAGTGGATGGGATGACACCCGGGCGGTGTTGGTACGAATCTCATCCGATTCGGCGATGCGCGTTTCCCCGTCCCGCGTTTCAATGGCGACGATCTCGTAGGAATTGCCCTGCTGGGCCTTGGTGGCGAAGGTGGCGGTCAGCGTGCTGTCGATCGTCCGGAAGACGGGCGAGTTGTCGCTGCCTTCCCATTGGCCGAGGCTGGAGGATCCCATCATCTGGGTCCGCCCACCGTTGGTCGTGAGGAAGACCTGCGTGTTGCGCTCCGACTTGAACCCGTTGACGCGCAGGTTGCCGCCGTTGTTCCAGACCTTGGTGCCGATGAACGGCTCCACATTCAGCTGGTTGGCATGGACATTTTGCGGGTGCCGCAAGTGCAGGTAGCCAAGGACCGTGTCCTCCAGGAAGAGGTCACCCGCGCCGGGTGAATTGATGACCGGCGCACCGCCATCCAGCATCACAAGGTCCGCCGGGGAATTGTGCAGGAGATACGTGACATAGCGGGTGCCGCTGGAGAGAATGAGACCGTCGATGATAATAGCGTCGGCATTGTTGTTCTCGACGATAATGGCCGGGGGCCGGTCATCGCTGTCGAAGAGATCCCCGCGCGTACTGAAGAAATTATTGAAACCATAGATCTTGCGAACGTTGCCGCGGATATAGATCGGTTTTTCTATGGTGTATTCCCCTCTCGGCCCGCCGGTGGCCGGGAAGTAAACGATGGACTTCCCGGAATCGATGGCGGCCTGGATGGCGTCGGAATCATCCTCGCGGCCGACCCAGTCAGCGCCATAGTCCATGACGTTGGCCCAGTCGTTGAAGTCGTTGCTGTGGTAATCGGGCCGCTCAACATCGGGAATGTCCAGATGGTCGGGAAGCGCCGTAAACAGGGCGGCCGGGTCAGCCGTTGTGTAACTGGAAATATTGGCATCACTTACTTCCACCGTGGAGGGCTGATTTGTATCCCTTAAATGGATACTAGAGCCTCCATAATTCGAATTGCGCAGGTAGAGATCACCGTCCTGCTCGTTAAGGATGGCGGCCCCGCTGGCCGGACCATCGGTCACGCTGACCCCGACAAGAGCGACCATCCCGTCACCCGTGTTGACGAAAGTGGTGACCGTGTTGTCACTGACGAGGTTTTTCACCCCGATCGTGAGATCCTGGTTGCGCCAACCCTCGAAACTCTGGTTTCTCAGGGTAATGTTGGAAAAACCGATCATGAAGTTGCTTCCTCCCGAGTAAATACCCCGGCTGAACCCTTCAATCACAACATCGGCGACCTGATGCGGGCCCTGCTGGCTTTGCGTCAGCAGCAACCCTGTATATCCCTGGCCATCGTCCGAGGTAATTGTCACATGGCGGATCGATCCGCGGTTGCTGGCAATGAAATCGACCCCGATGGCATCCTTGTTGTCACTTCCGACATTGATCGTCAGGTTGTGCAGGTAGTTGTCGAAAGCGTCATTCAGCCCGGGACCGCCATTGGTGGAGAAGCGGAAAACGGGACGCCTGTCCACAAATCCGCCGTTCCACAGGCTGTCGGCCAGTTTGACGATCACACCGTCCCGGCTTTCCCCAAGGATCTTGATGCGGTTGGCCACCTGGGACTTGGTCACATCCGTGTAGCCCCCGAGCGTGTCGGAAACGAGGTAAGTCCCATTCGGCAAATAGACGGTCTGCGTACTGTTGCCATTTCCGATCGCGTCGTAGATCGCCTGCTGGAGCGCGGCCGTGTCATCGGTGACCCCGTCGCCCATGGCATTGTAGGGGGCCTGGGTGACATCGACCACATTGCTGTCCGCGGGAAAGCGAATGGATGAATCCTGCCCGTGGGACAGGACGGAAAGCCAACAAAGGGCACAGGCTAAAGTGAGATACTTCATGTAGACGGCTATTTATCTGATGGAGGGGAAAAGCCCCGGGGACTGCCGCAGTTTGCGGAGTCCCCGGGTCGGAGTAAATCAACCCAATCACATTGGTTTTGGCACGTATACCCAACCGGAATCATCGGTGATGTAAGTGTAGGCCCCGAGGTCGTAGACGTAGACCCATGGGTCGTTCCCTACATACACCATCCCCATCCAGGCACCGGTATCCGCAATGCCATTCTCGTCAACGGCATAGCCGTTCCAGGTTTGCGGCTGCCCACCCACAAGCCCGATCTGGACATCGTCTATAATGACTTCCACAAAGCCCTGAAAGGAAATCAGGAATGTATCAAATACATCAACCGCATCGAGGGTGTTGGTGTCCAGGTATGATAGGGAAACAGCAGGCGTCCCGGCACCCAGCTCTCCCATGGTGTGTTCGATCAGGAGTCCTTCCGCGGTGCGTGTGATTGAGAGCTCAAAATGAAGCGGGGCCTCGGTTACCGTCAGCACCTCACTGCTGCGGCTGTCTTCCAGATTGGCCACGCTGGCATCACTCGGCTTGCCGGGCGCCCCGACCGGGCTGAATCGCAGCAGGTGGTCCCGTTCGGCTGACCACAGATCCTCCCAAAAGCCTTCCGCCTGGGAATTGTCCATCCAGGTCAGGTTCGAGTAGCCGGTCCAGTTGACGTCGTCGCCGAGATATGAGGCCTTGAGAGGGATACTGCCAGTGTCTAAATAGGCGCCGACACGCGTCGCGTATATATCCTGGTTCGGCGTGCCAAACAGGAGCGGCGGAACATAGCGGAAATTAAAGGAGACTTTCAGGGTATCCCCTTCCTCCAGAGCAACGGGCTCGGCCAGGCGGGTCGAAAAGGCATTTGCCTTGTCGGAGCCGTTCTGCGTCACCACGCGGAGCGCCTCGCCGGTGAAGACGGTGTCGTTGTCGATCACCTCAAGCTGGACAATGGCGTCCGGATTGTTGCCGCGCTGATACCAGACAAGGTTCTCAAAGAGGACACCGTCCGTGTAGACACCGCCACCGATGCCGCCGGAGGTCTGCGCATTCAGGAACGGGGCGGCGACCAGCGCCGCGGTTGTGAGTAGCATTATTTTTTTCATAGTGGTTTTTGGGTTATGGTTTCAGGTTAGAAAGACAGCTTGAGGCCGGCCTTGATATTAAAGGGATTGCCGAGGTGCGGCCCCGGCTGGAAGTAGGTCTCGTCAAGGATGTTCTCGAGGCGCAAGCTGTATTCCGTATCGTATTTACCATGACGGGTCTTGTAGGAAAGGAGAAGATCCACCCGCACATAGCTGTCCAGCCAGATCACGTTGATGTCATTCAGCTTGGCCGGATTCCCGCGCCGCGGATCAGTGATCCCTGTCTTGTCGTTGCCGCTTCGCTCGCTCTTGTAGCTTGCTGAAAGAACCGCCTTGAGTCCTTCCAGTGGACCATCCGTGAACCGGTAGCTGCCCATGAGGGTAAATTCATTTTCGGGCACCCCGATCACCGTCCGCAGGTAATCCTCGTGCGGCAGGTCGCTGAAGTTTCCATCGTTGGAGGTGGCGTCAATATTCGCGTATCCCACCTTGAACTGCATCTGCTCGGACGGATTCCATGTCAGGTCCACCTCGAAGCCGGTACTGGTCTGGCCGTCGATGAGGCGGTCGTAAGTGAGGGGCACTCCTTCGAGGGGGCCGGTTGAGGGGATAAAGATCGCCTTCTGGATGACGTTGTTGCGGGAAATGTCGAACCAGGCGAGGGTGCCAATCCAGCGGTTGTCGGAAGCCTGCCACTTCAATCCGACTTCATAGCCTTCCCCGAGCTGTGGCGGACGGGATCCGCCTCCCTCCGTATTGGTACGGTCCTCGTTGATCACGGTCATGCCACCGGTCTGCGGCACGAAGGATTCGGAATAATTGGCGTAGGCGGTGATTCCTTCAATGAATTCGACATTCAATCCCGCTTGCGGGGATTCATTGGTCACTTCGAAGTTGGCCGCGCCCGCACCGACTCCGATGGCCGTGTTGGTATCACGTCGGATGCCGGTCAGGAAATGGATGCGCTCATTCCATGCGGAGGCCTGGTAGCTGATGTAATAGGATTCCAATTCCTCGTGTGTCTCAACGGTCTGCCAGGCACCGTCGTCGGGGGGCGGCTTGTCCCGGAGACTGTAATCCCCAAACCGCGCCTCGATCGAAGAGGGCCGGGCCTCCACGAAGGGTCGTGAGTCCTCCCTGAAGAAGAACAGGTGGGGGTTGCCGATGTTGTTTGTCCTGTTCGTGAAATCATCCTCAAGGAATTCTGTACCGACGATAAAACGATGCTTTACCCGGAAGAGGTCGAAACTGACAACGGCATCCACCTGGAAATGCGTTGTGGAATTCTCCAACTCACCGAATATGCCCGGATTTCGCTGGGTGCCATCGCCCATGACCCGCAAGCGGTAGGGATAAGAGACCCTTGACTCCCGGTTTGTCGAAGCCTCGGAGGTCACCCCCCGGAGGTGCAGCCAGTCCGCCAGCTTGCCGGTGAATTCCGCCGTCCAGGCATCCGATTCCGTGATCACGTAGGAATCCGGACCCGCGCTGTTGCCCTTGAGCGAAACACGTTCGTCCGCGATGTCGGTGTAGTAGCGGTAATCCAGTTCGCTGTCACGTGCCAATCCATAGCTTTCCTGCGGAATGTCCCGGTCTCCAAGCGGCGATCCGCTTTCCAGCCAGCGCGCATAGGCATCCGGATTCCAGATGGGCAGGGGAGACGAAGGAGTTGCGTCTGACTTGCTGTATTCATAATCCACCCGGATCATCCAGTCATCGGCGGGCCGTATCTCGATGACAGGGGCAATGAAGCTGCGCGTTTCATCCTCGAAATCCCGGTAGCCGTGACGATTCAGATGAGCCGCGTCGAACCGGTAAAGCACTGCCTTGTTGTCCATCAATGGACCCGTCACCTCCAGCTGCGTCTTGCGAAAGTCCCAGCTGCCATAATCCAGCTTCACGCTGCCACCAAACTCAGTCATTGGCTTCTTGGTGATGTAATTGATGATGCCACCCGGTTCGGAGGTCCCGAATAGCGCGGAGACCGGCCCCTTCACCACTTCCACTTGAGCGATGTTGGTCGAATCCATCATGTAGTACCGGGTGAAGCCGTTGCGCTTCGGCCGCGATGCCTTCAGCCCGCGGATCGAATAACTGTCGCTGCCCACGTCACGGAAATTCCCGGACCCGTATGTGTTTACCCCGGGAGCCCAGTACAAAACGTCCTCCAGGTCCGAGGCCTTGATGTCGTCCACAAACTCCGCCGTGAAGATCTCCATGTTGAAGGGCAGGTCCTTCACCGGCGTGTTCACCCGGTACGCACTCAGCGAGTTCGTCGAGTAATACCCGCTCTGGGTCGCGCTCACTTCAAACTCACCCAGCTCGAAGATCGGGCCGTCGTCCTGCGCCGGCAACGACACGGTTAACATTGGGAAAACCAGAAAATATGCGGGGTTTCGGATCATGGGGATAAACACGAAAGACCTTAACCTAGGTGGCTTTGTTCCCCACAAAAACCGCCCCTTGATGTTAGTCTCTCATCCGGGGGTGACGGGCGGGCGTATGGTATGGCCCTCATGCCAGGCACCCTTGTGGAGCATGAGCTTGGGATTCTCGGGCAGGCCGGACTCACGGCGGTGGAGCTGGGCGACGATCATGTCGATGGCGTACTGGCCGAGGATGTCGTTACACTGGTCGATACCGGAAATCCCCTGACTGGGCAGGCAGTGCAGGGAGATCCAGGCGAGGGTTTCCGGAATAGGGAGGCCGCCTTGGATCAGATGCTGCATGAGGCTCGGGGAATGACTGGTGATCAGGGCGTCGACCCGGAGCGTCTTGAGGCGATCAAGAATTTCGTCCCATCCCATGCTGCCAATGTGCATGAAGTCGAGTCCCTCCCTCAGTCCGAGGGGGTGGTTGGCAAGAAAGCCGGCTCCGTAGGCGTGGTGGGCGGTGGCGTCGAGCTCGCCCGGAATGAACAGGAAGGGACGCTTGTAACCGCGCCCCTTTAATTGCTCCATGGCCTGTTCCATCCCGAACAGGTGATGATGGCCGACCCGGTGGAATTCCAGGTTGGAATGGGTGTTGCCGAAGGCCACCCAGGCAAATTGGTCCCAGTCCATCTTCAACTTGGACAGCACCAGTTCCTTTTTCTGCAGCAGGGGAAACAGGATCACGCCCCGGATGCCTCTTGAGGCAATCGCCTCCCCCACTCGCCGCGCCTTCAATTCATAGGCGTCGAAATAAAACGATTCCACCTTGTAGCCCATCGCGTCGGCCCGGCTCAGCGCCCCTTCGTAAATGCAGTTCAAAAAGGGGTTTTTCTTGATGCTCTTCGGTTCCGTGAACCACAGCAGCGCGATGTTTTCATGGTAACGATCACGATGGCCACTGCGCATCAACGACATCATCCGCGAGATCTCCGGGTTGTACCGGTAGCCCAACTCGTCTGCCTTCGCGAAGATCTTCTTCGCCGTCGCCTCCTTCACCTTCCCCGTCCCACGAATCGCGCGCGAGACGGTCATCAGCGAATACCCCGTCGCATCCGCGATGTCCTGCAACGATGGTGCACGCTCGCCCATATACATCCCTTAAAGTTAACCTAACACCGGGTGTCGGTCAATCTCCGATGTTAGACTCACATGACCAAGGGAAGGTCCGCCGCCGCCGAACGTGCTACGAAAGATGAGGATGCAGAACGTGGTATGCTTCGTAACTGACGACCATGCGGCTTGGGCACTCGCCCATGCTGGCAGCGCGGAATTGCAGACGCCCAACCTGGACCGTCTGGCGGCGCGCGGGGTCCGCTTCACAAATGCGGTGACGCCCTGCCCGGTCTGTTCCCCGGCGCGGGCCTGCCTGATGACCGGACGGATGCCATCCGAGCACGGGATTCACGACTGGCTGCAGGAATACGATCCGGAGATCGGCGACCGCGACTGGCTGGCCGGGATCGAGACGCTGCCGGAATGGTATCAGCAGCGCGGCTACCACACCGGCCTGTCCGGCAAGTGGCACCTTGGCTTTCACGAAGGAGCCCCACCCGGCTTCGACTGGGCCTTCGGCATGGACCGGAAGATCAACTCCCACAACGGTCCAATTGATTATTTCCTGAACGGGGAGAAACTCAACCTGGAGGGCAATCGCTCCCGCCACATCACCGGTCACGCGCTGCGTTTCCTTGAGGAGTGGCCGGGGGACAGGCCATTTTTCCTCAACATCGGTTACTTCGCCACCCATTCCCCATATATTGAGAACAAACACGATCCGGAGGTGGTGAACCTCTACCGTGATGCCACCTTCCCGGACCTGCCGCGGCTGGCACCTCACCCCTGGCGCAAGCCGGAGAACGGGATACCGGGCGACAGCTTCGACGAGGAGGAAGCCCGCAAGCGCTGGCGCGGCTACTATGCCGCGGTCACCGAGATCGACCGCGAGGTCGGGCGCGTACTGGAATACCTTGAACAAACCGGGCTGCTGAAGGACACCCTGGTCATCTACACTGCCGACCACGGGCTCTGCCTTGGCCATCACGGCGTCTGGGGCAAGGGCAACGGCACGCGACCGCTCAACTTCTACGAGGAAAGCCTGCGCGTCCCGCTCATCATTGCCGGGCCCGGTATGGAAGCGGGTAAGTCTGTGGACACACCCGTTTCGCACCTGGATACACACCGCTTTTTAACTACAAATTGCGCGAATCACACGAATGATTCTTTAATTTCGGAAGAAATCCTGAATTCGCGGGATTCGCGAGATTCGTTGTTAAGCTCCACCACCTTCCACGAGTACGGCGACTCGCGCGCCATCCGCACCCCCCAGTACAAGCTCATCCGTCGCTATCACCACGGGCCGGATGAGTTGTATGACCTGACGAAGGATCCGCACGAAAGGAAGAATGTCATCGAGGATCCCACATACTCTCAGGTTGTTGCCGAAATGGACGCCGAGCTGGACGTCTTCTTTGAATCCCACTCCCGCGATTCCTGTGACGGCCGCCGCGTCGCCGCTCTCCCCCGCCACAATGATCACGAGGCTTGGCGCGACGGGTTGCGGGACCGCTGACACATCCCAAATGTTAGGTTCCCATTGCGCCGGTTTTGTTCATCGCCGCAGGAATCGTGAAGATGCATGGCTCAAAGACTATTACCTTTCAACCTCAACCCAAATCATAAACCTAATGAAATCGCATCTACTCCTCATTCTCGGCTTTATAATTGCCACTCCCTTCACCCATGCCGTGATCCTCGACATTGACGGCGGTGATCCCACCGATGGCATTCCGGGGGAATTCCCCGAATACGTCCTGAGCGACAACACTTCGGTCATTCCGGATGCCTCCCAGACGGATGGCACCGTCACCCTGACTCTCCGCGACGAATCCGTGCTCAAGTGGAACAACGCGGGCTATCCCCTTTTCCAGGGGGAGCAGGCGGAAATCAATTTTCAGCCGGGCTATGATGGCGTGGATCCCTTAATCGGAACCTCCTCAAATCCGCTGGAGGCGGTTACGAAGGGCACCTACTACACGGTACTTGTGGAGTCGACGGTCCCCATCGACATCAACAACCTCACCCTTGGTTTCTACCGGCATGACACCGGTTCGCCGCGGCGGTTTTTCATCCTGGACGACGCCAATGGGGACGGGGATGAGTTTTACACGGATGTGATCGCCGACACCGGAGGCGACCCGCTGGTCGACCAGGCAGACACCTCACCGAAGGTTCTCTCGGTAAATCCGGAGACCTCCAACATCACCAGCAAGGCCTACCACTTCTACATTTCAAATACGCCGAATGGTGCCGGAAACATCCATTTCAATTACGCAGCGATCGACTACGAGGTCGCTTCGGCCCCGGTTGCCAGCCCGATCGTCTACGAGGGATTTGGATCGTATGCGATCGATGACCCCGTTGAAACCCAGGCCACCCCGCACGGCGGCACGGGTTGGGCCGGGGACTGGTATCCCGCAAACCCGAATGTCACTGATGACGATTACTGGTATGCCGGCGCCAGCAGCCTCAGCAATGGAGCCTATTCCGGCACCGGCCTGCCCTCCGCCTTCGGACACACCTACTACTCCGTTGGTGCACAGGTCATCAACGCCCACAACGTCATCCGTCGCCTCATGAACACCTCCTTTAACGGCAACACCGGGGGGACGTTCTACTTCTCCTTTCTGGTCCGGGGAACGGTGTTCGATGCAAACGTTTTCCGTTTTTCCATTGAAAGCGCGGAGAATGCTGGACGACGCATCTATCTGGAAAGCCTTGGTACGGAGCTTCAGTACCGCGTCGCCGGCTCGCCAGGCGGTGGCTCCGGAAATCCGCAGCTGACCGCGACAACGACTTCCTCGCCCTTTACTTCGGCGGGCACCTACTTCATTGTCGGAAAGGTCGAATTGACCTCCGGGGCCGGAAATGACGGACCCAATGATCCGTCCACGACCGGCGACGGCCTCGATAACTTCTATGCCCAAGTCTACACCGACACCGACACAGTCAGCCTGGAACCGACCACATGGACCCTCCAGGCCCTCGGCTCCTCGTTGGATAACGTCAACGAATTTGACACCATCTCCCTTATTTCTTCCAACGTCGACCAGTACGCCTTCGACGAAATCCGCGTCGGCTTGACCTGGCAGGACGTTACCGGCATTGCCCCCTCCGCGCCGGTGATCATCCCGGTCGGGGTGGACATCGCCATCGCCGGTGCCGATGTGCAGGTCTCCTTCGAGTCTCTCTCCAGCCAAAGCTACACGCTGGAATACTCGACCGACGACATGGCCACCTTCAACCCTGTGCCCGACCAGTCCCCGGTCGCGCCCGTGACCGGCAATGACGGCACCCTCACGATCACCGACCCGGGCGGCACACCGGCTGCTGGCGGGAAGATCTTCTACCGCGTCAGCACCACGACGCCCTGAGTATGGCCCAGCCGTGTTAGAATATCATAAGGCCGGGGTTAACAGCCCGACCTCCAACCGGTCAACTGACATCTCCAGAACCGTTCAAGAACCCAAACCATAAGAAATATCATGATGAAGAAAATCCTACTCCCTCTCGGCGCGCTTGCCCTGGCAGGCACCGCCCAGGCCGCGCTGGTTGCCTACGAAGGCTTCGGCGGCTACACCGTTGACACTCCAATTGAAACCCAGACCGGGGGCGGCTCCGGATGGTCCAACGATTGGTACCCGGCAAACGCGAATACCACCGATGACGATTACTGGTATGCCGGATCCAGCAATCTCAGCAACGGGGCTTACTCCGGGACCGGCCTTTCCTCCTCCGCCGGGAGCACCTACTATTCCGTCGGTGCGCAGGTCATCAACGGCCACAACGTGGTCACCCGCAACATGACAACGGCCTTCGATGGCAACACTGGTGGCACGGTCTATATTTCCTACCTGGTCAATGGAACGGCATGGGATACCAATGTGGCCCGTCTTTCCCTTTCGATGGACCAGACCGGCCGGTTCCTTGAGATCGACAATGGCGGAACCAATGGAAGAAACCTGCAGATTGAGATGAGAGGCTCGCCCGGCGCTGCCGGTGGCGTACCACCGGTCGTGGCCACCTCGGCCTCTGAAGTCTTCAATGCCTCAGGCGGAACTTACTTTATCGTCGCCAAAATCAACCTGACTTCCGGAGTCGACTCGCCCCTTGGAAGTGGTCCCTTCCCATACAACACCTTCAATGGCGAGGACACCATCCAAGTGAAGGTTTACGGTGACTTGGACACAGTTGGACTCGAACCCACAACCTGGGATGTTGAAGGGATCCAATACTGGGATTCAGTCAACCAGTTCAACGCGATTGAGTTGATTTCCTCCAACGTCGACCAGTACGCCTTCGACGAAATCCGTGTCGGCACATCTTGGGCGGACGTCACGGCTGTCCCCGAGCCCTCCACCTATGCGCTGCTGTTCGGCTTCCTTGCCCTTGGATTCACCATGTGGCGCCGCAAGCGCAATCAATAAGCCTTTTAGGGGTTAACAAGGGTAAATTCAACCCCGGTCACCGCGCAGGCGGGACCGGGGTTTTTTATTCCCCTATATTGGTAGACTAACACCCCTTGTGGAATGCACGGGCCGAACAAATACACAAACCTTGATATATCATGCACTCCCTTATCCCCAAGTTTCAATTGCTACTGCTATCCCTGACCAGCCTTGCGCTTCATCTTGACGCCGTCGTCGCCACCTATGACGGATTTGACCACTACGGCACCGGGACCGCCCTTGCCTCCACCGACGCGAACGGCTTTGGCTGGTCGGGCGGTTGGTTCCAGGATGACCTCTCCACATCACCGTCCGCAGCCATACCGCGTTCAACGCAAATCGCCGCGCCGGAGGGGTATGTGGTACTCACAAACCGCAGTATCAGCCCGGTGGATACATCATCAGTCGGCAGCCTTGGCCGCCGGTTGGATACGGGTGGCACCGTTGACCTTTCCTCGGATGGCGATGTGTACTTCAGCCTGCTCGTGCGCCGCAACGCGGCCCAGGACCAGAGCTTCGGCCTCAAGGCCTCCGGGTCGAACCATCTCGCCCGAATCACCCTGACAACGGGTAACCAGATCCAGGTACTGCTACGCGACGGCGCCAGCACGGACACAATCGACCTCAA
Source organism: Oceanipulchritudo sp. (assembly GCA_049975345.1). GTDB lineage: Bacteria > Verrucomicrobiota > Verrucomicrobiia > Opitutales > Oceanipulchritudinaceae > Oceanipulchritudo. The sequence goes on from JBNGDP010000001.1 coordinate 151,123, forward strand.
TGGCAGCCTGCCTTCGGGCGACGGGGATTTCCTCGTCATCGGAAAATTCAGCTGCGCCGGCGCTGGGAACGAGACCCTCTCCGCAAAAGTCTACGCCGCATCCACCGATACGGTCCGGTATTATGAATCCACTACATGGGATGCAACCGTCAGTGCGGAGCTGGGAACAGGCGCCCTCGACGCCGCCTTCTTCTTCCCCGACGCACGTGGATCCACTCCGCTTTCCGTGGAATCCGCCCTCATGGGTGAATTCCGCATGGCGGAGGACTGGCGCGACGTGGTGGGCGCACCGAGGCGGGTAGTCTATCCGGTCGACACCGGTGTGCTGGATGTGACCGCCGCCCCCTACAATGCAGCCGGTGACGGCATCAGCGACGACACCGCCGCCATCCAGGCGGCCATCCATGACGCCCTTGCCAATTCGGAAAACACCGGCGCTGAGCAGATTGTCTACCTGCCGGAAGGAACTTACCTCGTCTCGGACACCCTCTGGGGACGGTTGTTCAACGCAACCCCCGCCCTCGGCACACCGCAGTTTGGCCTCATCCTGCAGGGCGAATCGGAAAGCGGAACCGTCATTCGGCTGGCGGACACCACCTTCACCAATCCCGGCAGTCCTGAGCCGGTGGTCTGGTTTGGCGCCAACAGCGTCGTTTCCGGCAATTCCGCCTTCGACAACTACCTGCGTGACCTGACCATCGACACCGGAACCGGTAATTCCGGTGCCATCGGGGTTGACTTTCTTGGCAATAACAACGCCTCCCTCCGGCGGGTCACCATCCGCAGCGGGGATGGCCAGGGAGTCATCGGGCTCGACCTCCGCCGCACCGAGCAGGGTCCCGAGCTGATCAGCCGGTTGACCGTGGAGGGATTCCAGACCGGCATCGAGAATTCCTTCGACCGGCTGCAGGTCACCTTTGAGGATCTCACTCTTCGCAACCAGGGAACGGTGGGTATCAGTACTTTCTCCAACACGCTCGCCATCCGTCTGCTGCGCAGCGAGAACACCGTGCCAGCCCTGCAGTCAACCGGCCCTGACTCCACCATCAGCCTGCGCGAAGCATGGCTGGAGGGCGGCAGCGGGGGCAGCGCCATTATCACAACCGCCCGCTTGTATCTGGAGGATGTCGCGGCCAGTGGATACGACCGCATCCTCAATCACGCCGGAGCTGACATCCCCGGCCTCAACATCACCTCATTTTATTCCGACTCCGCCAACACCTTCATCAGCCCGCCCGCGCACCTTGGCCTGCTCTCGCGCCAGCACCCGGAATTCTTCGATCCCAACCATGATAACTGGGCCAATGTCGTCAGCTTCGGGGCAAACCCAAATGACACCGGCAGCGACGCCACCGCCATTCAGGCCGCCATCGATTCCGGGAAAAGTGTCCTGTACTTTCCCACCGCCACCAGCTCGCCGGGCGAATACCGCGTAGACGCCCCCGTTTACTTGCGCGGCAACATCCGGTCCGTGGAGGGCCTGTTTCAGGAAATTGTCGGATTTTCTGGAAGCTTTGCGCCGGAAAGCCCGGTTGCAACCATCGCCACAGTCGAGGACGGACCGGGATCACCGCTCTTCATCAGCGACCTGTCCATGGGCGTCACCTCCCTCTACTTTCACTGGCGGTTGCGCCACGCCTCGGCGCGTGACCTCGTGCTGACGAATGTAAAGGGCAGCCTGATCAATAGCCGCGACGCAGGCGACCTCTATGGTGCCAACACCGGCGGCGCGCCTTGGAACCTGCAATTCCCGCAGAAGGCATGGTTCCGCCAGTTCAATCCGGAAACCTTCCGCGGCATCAACGTGCTCAACAATGGCGGCGACCTCTGGATCCATGGCATGAAGACCGAGCGCACCACCACCGCCGTCAAGACGGTCGGCGGCGGCCGCACGGAGGTCCATGGCGCCTTCCATCTCGGCCAGTGGCCGGGCGCGGAGGATGTTCCGGTCTATGAAACCGTCGATTCCGCGTTTTCCGCCACGTTCCGCACCCGCGGCTCCGGCAGCAACAGCTTCACGACCACAGCCGTCGAGCTGCGCTCGGGAAGTATCGACTCGATCACAACCGCCATCCTCCCCTCTTCCGCTCTCTTCACCAGCTATCCCGCCGGCTTCACCCGGCCTTCACTCCCGGTTGTATCCATTTATCCATCACTTCCAACCGCCTCGGAGGATGCCGTCTCCCTGATCAGCGGCGAGCTGACCCTGCGGCGAACGGGCGACCTCGCCTCCCCGCTCACGGTTGACCTCTTGTTCAGCGGAGAGGCCATTCCCGGTTCGGACTACACCGCCCTGTCGGCTTCCGCCAGTTTCCCTGCCAGCGTCGGCGAATTTACTCTTTTCGTGGATCCGCTTGATGACAGCCTCCGCGAAGGCACCGAGGATGTTGTTGTTTCCATCGCACCCGATGCCGCCTACGTCACCGGCTGGCCGGAAGCCGCAGCTGTCAGCATCCACGACGACGATCTCCCCACCGCGCCCTTTAACACCGCCGACCTCCGGGTGTGGTTGCGCGAAGATCTCCAGCGCGCGGCAGACGGCCGCATTTATCGCTGGCTTGACGCATCCGGCAACGGCAACGACGCCTTCGTTTACAGCCCCATTGGCAACCAGCGCGCGCCGGAATGGAATCCCTACGCCTTCGGATCGCGCGGCGGCGCAGCCTGCGAGGTCGACTTCTTCCAGTTCCATCGGTCCGGCACCATCGCCAACAGTATCCATTCCCAGCGCACTCTCTTTCTGGTCCTACAGACCGGCTCTGACATTACCAGTCGCCAGATGCTTTACCAGCAGGGCGACAGCACCTCCGGCCTCTCCCTTTACCTTGAAAGCGGTGACCTCCACTTCGCTGTCTGGCCCACCGGATCCGTCACCAGCCTCTCCTTGCCCGTTTCCGCAATCGATAACCTCGTCATCTCCGCGGCGGTTGACACCTCCGCCCAGTCCATGGAGCTGACCGTCAATGGCAGCAGCACTTCGACCGCCCTCCCTTCCAGCAGCTCATTCGCGAAAACCTTTGAAACCGCCTCCCTCGGCGCCCTCTACGAACGCACCCGCTTCCCCAGCGGCGCCGTGACCGGCTACGGGGAATTTCCCCTCCTCGGCGGTATCATTGGCGAATTTCTCATGTTTAATACCTCCCTCTCCGCCCCGGACGAAGCCGACGTCCTTGCCTATCTGGAGGACCGCCTGACCAACGGCTTTGCCGCATGGCAATTATCAGAATTTGCCGCCACCCCGGACGGGCCGTCCTCAGCCGCCGCCGATATCCTCGCAGACCCGGAGACCGACGGCATCCACAACCTCGTCGAATACGCCCTCGGACTCGATCCCCTCGCCGCCAGCAACTCAGGCTTGCCCTTTCAGTCATTCACCTCCGTCGGCCCAGACACCTACCTCACCCTGCAGGTCCCACGCGCCGCCATCCGCTCCGACCTCACCTACGCCGTCGAGGTCTCCACTGACCTGCAATCCTGGTTCACCGGCCCCGGACACACCCTCACCCTCCAGGATATCGCAACCCTCCTGGAGGTCCGCTCGGCCACCCCCATGGAGTCCGGGCCAAGGCAGTTCCTGCGGCTTAAAGTGGAACGCTGAGCTCCAGGTCGTTCCGGATTGTTAGAATAACAGTCATCCGTCTTTGAAAACACCGAGGCGCCACGGTCTGCTAAAGGCTCCTCCAAATCAAAATCACCCGAAACCACATGCAATGAAAGCGAAACTCATTACCCTTCTCGGCGGCGCCGTGCTCCTCGCCTCCGCCTCACAGGCGGCGATTGTCCTCATGGATCAGTCCTTCACTCTGGATGGGAGCGACTCCCCTACAATCAATGGCACGGCTGTTGGTTCTGCAAATACTGCCGCCGGCGTGGCGTCAACTTGGACAGCAGCCACAGGAACAAGTGGAGTCCTGAGAACAGACGGCGAAATTTATGGCAATGTCGGCAACGTGTCCGCTTTTGTCGGGCTCGGAAGCCTTATCGATGATTCAAAAAACACCCCTTCTGGCTTATTTACACTCACCGCTACATTATCTGCGCCTTCTGGCTCAAACTGGACTTCCGTTGGCTTCTTTACAACCGGGACAATTGGGGAAAATTTCACCGGTAACACTGCTGCAGGAGTTGGCACCGTCCTCTACAGAACAACCCCCGCACTGGATTTCTTCAAGGGCCCGGATACTGGACCCGGTAGCATATCGGACATAACTGGCGTCAGTGGCTCCCAGACAGTTGTCGTCGTCCTGGATTTAACCTCTGCCGGGGATACGGGCGCTGGAGACTATGGAAGCGTTTCCTTTTACCGTAATTCGGTGAGTCCTGCAAATCTCGAGGTTACCCAGGATTTTGACGGAGCGATATCAATCGACTCTGTCGGCATATCAACTGCAGCTACCACAGGTGCCTTGGAATCCATCACCCTCACCCAGGTCCCCGAGCCCTCCACCTACGCCATTTGGGCCGGGCTCATGACCCTCGGGCTGGTCCTTTACCGCAGGCGGCGCATCCAATAATTTCAAGGAGTTAGAGAGGTTTTAAAGGGTTAAGGGCCCCGGTCGCCGCCACGCGGCACCGGGGCTTTTTTTTATTCAAGCTTCCCGCAGCGGCCCGGCACAGCCCGGATGCACCTGCAGCCCAAGCGACCGGACCGCCGCCGCCATCTCGCGGTCAAAGGTGGCCAGTGCCAGCCCGTCAAGGTGCCCGCTCAACCGCTCAAACAGGAACACGTACCCGACATCCGCAGCACGCAGTCCCAATTCGCGATTCATCAGGCGCACGCTGGGATAATCCTCCGCTGCGAGTGAAATCCAGTTCAGACGCGATTCCAATTCCCGCCAGTTCCGCCATACCGATGGGCCCGCCCGGCGGCGAGTCAGCGCCGCATCCACCTCAACGGGCAGCCAGTTCCACGACCAAACCGGATCCGCCTCCAGCCAGATTTTTCCGGCGGCCCCGCTTCCTTTTTCCTCCATCACCAGCGGCACCACCGCACTCGCATCCCAAAATACCCGGCCCATCGTCACCAGTCCTTCGATTCCCGCATCTCCACCACCGTGTTCTCCACGCGCCGCCCGTCGCCGGGCCGGCCCACCGTCGGTTTCCAGTTTCCCTTCGGAACCTTCGACGTACGGACGCTCAACCCCATCGTCCGAAGCCGCTCCACTTCCACGGTGTCACCCCCCGTCCTTGCCTCGGAGCCCTTCTGGATCGGCGTCAACCACGCCACCGGCGTCTCCCGCACACACACTTCAACCGGTTCCCCGGTCGCTTCCACCTGCCTCAGGTATTCCGATAATCGCGCTTTCAGCTGACCTACTTTGACCCGCATGGTGACTAACTTAGTCCTGACATGCCGCCCCGTCAATAGGGTTTCCCAACCCCACCGCCATCTGTCCCGGAATTGTTAGTCTCGCATTCGGGGTCTTTTTACTCGGCCCGGCGGTTCCGCGAGGATAGGAATTTCCCCTGATGGACCCCGTGCTGACATACCACCCAACGACTGCTGAAGAACTGAACGGCGCCCTCAAGTCGCTTGCGGAGGCGCGCGGCACGGGGGACACCCGCCCGGCCGAGATCCAGCTGCCGCCGCATCCGCTGGATCTTGAGGGCCCGCTTATGCTTGGTCCAAAGCATTCCCATCTGACATTCACAACGGAGAACCCTGGAAAATCCGCCCTGCGCTCGTTGCGGGCCCTGCGAGATTTTAAGGAAACCACCCTGAACAACCGCACCGTCTGGCACCTGCACCTGCCGGAGGTGCAATCGGGCGCGCGGCATCCACGGACCCTGTTTGTCAACGGCGCGCCGCGTCCGCGTGCCCGCTATCCAAAATTCGACCCGCAGGAGAACCCGGAGGCCATGCTCAAGGCGGTTCCCTATGAGGAGGGTCAGGTCCCGGTGCTGCACTGGGGAACGCACCGCATCCCGACCCAGCCCGGCGACATCGACCCGTCATGGGAAAATCTCTACGATGCGGAGCTGGTGGGGATGCATTTCTGGACGGAGGAGCGCCTGCCTAACCTGCACTTCAATGCAGAATCCAACCAGCTGACGAGCAGCTTCCGCACGGCCTACCGGCTGACTGAGGGGACCAAGCCCCTCCCCTTCCGTTACTTCATCGAGAACCTCCTCGACGCGCTGACCGAGCCCGGCGAGTGGTGCCTGCTCGAGACCACGGGCGACCTTTATTATTTTCCGAAGGAGGGTGAAATCCTTGAAGACACTGTCGTGGAAATTCCACTACTGGCCACCCTCGTCAAAATCCAGGGCGGCGGCTATGGCAGTTCGAAGGATGCGGGCGATCCGACGACGGCTGACTGGGTCAGCTCGATTACCTTTGACGGCATCACCTTCAGCCACAGCGACTGGTTGCCGATCATGGGGCGAAACCTCAGCGTCGACCACAAGGTGCCGAAGACCGGACGCCCGATGGGCGCCTCCACGCAGGCCGCCATCGACGGCGTGGGAGCGATCGACATTACATACGCCCGCGACATCCGCTTCAGCAATTGCCGCTTCGAGCACCTGCGGGGTCATGCCGTCCGGGTGAATGAAGGCTGCGGGGACGTACAAATCGACAACTCCGTCTTCCGCGACCTTGGCGGGAGCGCCCTGCTCGCCCACGGGGCGGATGTGGATGGCCCGCCCGCCGGACGCACCCGCAACATTTACTTCCTGAACAACGACTGTGAGCGACTGGGACGCGTCTTCTTCAGCTCCTGCGGTGTACTTGGTGGGGCCGTTCACCGCATGGTCATCGCCCACAACCGCATCCACGACCTCTTTTATTCCGGTATTTCCCTTGGCTGGACGTGGGGCTATGCCGAGACGGTCTCCTCCGAGCATGTAGTGGAATATAACGACATCCGCGATGTCAGCCAGGGGCTGCTCAACGACCTCGGAGGCGTTTACCTTGTCGGGCGCAACACCGGATCCGTGATCCGCCGCAACAAGGTGGTGAACGTGAAGGACTGCAACTTTGGCGCCAAAAGCATCTATCTTGACGAGGGCTGCTGCCACATCCTCGTTGAACAGAACCTCTGCATCGGCGCCAGCGAGGCCAACTTCAACATGCATTACGGACAGGGGCACGTTTTGCGGCACAATATCTTCATCGACGGTGGACATGCCGGCATCCGCGCCAGCCGCGACGACGGCGGCTGCCTCTTCAGCGCTTACCAGAACATCCTCCTCAGCAGTGAGTCCGCCTACCGGGCCGGTTACGCGCTGGCCAACCTCGCCCATTCTTCCGCAAAGGCGGATTTCAACCTCATCTGGCCGGGCAACGAAAAGGAAGCCGAGCTTCTCCATCCGCCCTACCTTGGGCATGAACGCGTGCCGTTTGCCGACTGGCAGGCTGCCGGGAATGATCGCAACGCCGTCTTTGCTGATCCATTGTTCATCGATGCCGCCTCCGGCGACTACCGCTTGCAGCCGGACTCTCCCGCCCACAAGCTGGGCTTCCGCGAATGGGATCATGCCCGTGCCGGTCCGGTCGATCCGGACACCCTGCCCGATTACCGGAGCTCCACCGGCCACCGTCCCGCTGAATTCTGACCATGATCATTACCGGAAAAAAGGAAGTCTCATGGAAGTGGATGTTCATTTCCGTCCTGCCATGGTCCTCACAATACCTTGAAGGCCTGGCCATGGGCGCCGCCTTCTTCTTTTCGCTGCGGAAGTTTATCGATAATCCGGCCGGCCTCACCTTCATCCTCAGCCTGCCCCCGTTCGTCGGGCTGCTGATGGGTCCCATCACCCACTTCCTCTCCGACCGTATCTGGACCCGTTACGGGCGCCGCAAGCCCTTCATCATTGCCTCATGGTGCGGCACCCTGACCGCCATGGCCGTCATGCCCCTGATGCCCACCTTTATCGGCCTGCTTGGCGCCTATCTGGTCTTCATTTTCTTCAACACCATGGGCGGTCCCGTGGAAACCTTGAAGCAGGAGGTGGTGCCACCGAAGCAGCGCGTCACCACCGCCGCCATCCTCACTTGGATCAACCAGTTTGTGATGCTGTTTTTCTACCTGATCGCGATCGGGAGGTTTGATGACGAGGGCTACCTTGCCGGACTGCCGGTCTCCGGCGAGGAATCCATTTACTGGGCCGCCTCGCTGTCCTCGCTGATCATGATCCTTCTTGTCATGCTGGGGATCAAGGAAACCAACCCGCACAGCTCGCTGGTCGGCAAGCGTCTGGGAATAAGGGATTTCTTCACTTCCATCCTGCACCGCAACCTGCGCCAGGTCTACGTTCTCATCTTCGGAGCCGCTGTCTACAACGTGGGAACCGGTGCCATTGGCGCCCTCCTCTACATCGAGCAATGGCAATTCACCAAACAGGAACTGGGCACCAACGTGGCCGTCGGCGGCGCCCTGAACCTCGTCATCATTTTCATCCTCGGACTGTTCGCAAAGAAACTTCCCCGGATGAAAACCTACCAGGCGCTGCTGGTCATCGGGATGGTCCTTAACATCTCGTTCTACCTGTATGTCCACCTGTTCATTTACGACCAGCGCCCCACCCTCCTTGAGGTAATTATATTCGGCGAAATGCTGGCCATTGTCGGCACCCTCAAATCGATGATCTACACCCCGCTGGTTTACGACTACGTGCCGCGCAACGAAATGGGCACCTACGCGGCCGGGGCCAGCATCATCAACCGGCTGGTCAATATCCTGCTCCTCAACGGCGCCGGCCTGTTTGTCATCATGTACTCCAAGCTGTTCCTTCCCCAAGGCGGGGAAATGGTGCGGGTCAGCTTTCCTGAAATGATGCACGAGCAACAGGTTATGGAAATTGTCCGTCATGAGGAATGGATCCGCGAGGACAATGGCCTGCCCTACGATGCCGGCGACATCTATGCGCTCCCGTGGTACGGCAACGGCGCCGCACTGGACCAGGGGCGCACCTTTGAAATTGTTTTCCGCAACAAGGACAGCGAAAACCTCTTCGAGGAACGCAAGGATCTGCGCCAGAAGAATAACCGCATAACCGCAAAAGCGGCCAACGCGCGGGCCCTCGCCATCATCGCGGAACGCGACGGCGATCTCCGCCGCACGGCGCGGCTGCGGGCGGAAGCGGAGGAGTACGACCGCGAGAGCGCCCCCCTGCAGGAAAAGATCGACGATATCACCGCCGAGCTGGACAGCCGGGCGGAGGCAACCAAGCAGCAGGTCCTCGAAAAACTGGACGGCCACATCATGGACAGCGGCTCGCAGATCCTTGAGGCGGCAAGTGTCCCCGCCCTGATCTTCGACTGGCCGCTCTCCGGTCCCCCAAACTCCCGCGCCATTGAAAAGGGGCTGGACCGCATCCGCGGCGTCTTCCCGGATATCATCGACATGCGCCCGCGCAAGGAAGGAAATGACTACAAATTGCGCTTCAGTTATGTGCTCCCCGATGGAACCGACGCCGACGGGCACACGCAGACGCTTCATGACGTCATTGAGGCCAAATTTGCTGAACGCCTCAAGGATGTCTGGCTCGAGAACGGGAAGCCGCAGGCAACGCAGACGGAAGCGATACGTTTCCGTGTGCGGATTGTCGAGGATCCGCTCGACCAGCACCCGTCACCCATCATGAAGGCCACCTACGCCTTGATCTCCCTTGTCACGGATCCTCCAAAACCGGAACGCCGGGTGTACGGATTCGCCCGCAACCTGCGCTCACCCGAGCTTAGCCGGCACATCCGCGTGCTGCCCGACGGCGATCATTCCATCGAAATCACCGCCCTCGCCCACGCCAATGGCGAATGGGACAAGCCGGTACCGCCCCGGGCGGTCATGGATCGCCTGGCCGCATTCCTTGATGATCCGGAATCAGTCGACCTTGCCCTCCGTGTGTACCAGCGCGCGGTTGAACTGGGGGAATCCAACCACCTGAACATTACCCGGCCCTATATCGAGAACACATTCGCCGAGCGACAATATGACTACATGAGCAGTTACATCTGGATGCTGGTCCTCGATGCCATCGGCATCGCCATCACCATCGTTTTTGTCAGCCGCGAAAAGCGCGGACTCATCCACAAGCGGGGCATCGAGGAAATGGAGGCCAGCACGTGAAGCATCCCGAACTCCTGACAGGATCCAAGGTCATCCACCTGCCGGACGATCCCGATCACGAATACTACATTCCCGGTTACATCCTGCAGAAGGTCGGCTTCGCGATCTTCACCGGGTTGATTGTCGCCCTCTCACTGCTGGACATGGTTCCCAAGCTCTGGGCAATGGGCTTTGGAGAGATGACCCGCGCGGAGGTTGTGGCCGTCATCAAGACCCTTCCCGATGAGACGGAACTCCTCTTCACCAACGATGCCGAGGCAACCGCTGCCAGTGATGACCAGGATTACGCCAGCAAATACCACAACATCCTCAGCTTTCGTCTGAAATCCGGAGAGACACATGAAGTGCGCATGCCGACCGGCAGCCGCCTCTCCCCGCCATACGACATTCTGGATGGTTCCGGACTGCCGACCATTGTGCCAATCGCCTATTATCCGGACAATCCCGACCGTATTGTCCTGCCCGCGCGCCTGGGAACCTGGTTCTTCCCCGTCATCATCTTCCTGTTCGGCGCGGCCGGGGGCATTGTCGCTGTCCTCTTCCTGTGGAAATCCACCACTCCCATTCAGGTTCCCCACCTTCATGGACCTCCCAGACATATGAGAGAAGAAAATCTGGCTGAGACCAGGGAGGACGATGAACCGGACATGGAGGTGAAGTCGAAAAAATGAGTAATCTGGTCAGACAAGACTGATCGAAAACACCAACACTTGAAACCTGAAAGATAATGATCAGCGGAATTAATCCTTCACTCTGTTTAAAAGCCGACCTTGGCCCACCGCGCAGCGAATGCGGTGTCGGCGCTCTCATGCCCTGGTGCGACAGCCTTTGGCTCGTGACCTACCTGTCGCATACGCGGAAAACAGGTAGTGGTACGGGGCTCTACGAGATCACTCCGGACATGCAGATGACGAAACGTCCGGAGAGCCACCCGGGAACCTACACCAACCGCATGGTTCATTTTCCAACGAACCAGCTCATCATCGGGCCACACGTAATCGATGCGGATAAGCAAATTCGCACGATTGACAGCCTCCTCGACACCCGCATTTGCGGGACCATGCGCCATCTGGAAAAGCCGGACACCCACGTTTACATGCTCGGAATGGAGGGTGAATTTTACGAGATGGATGTCACCACGCTGGAGACCCACCTTCTCTTCATGCTCAATGAGGAACTCGGTATGGGCAAGGGTGACTACCGTCACTTCAAGACTGGATACACCATGTTTGGCAAGGTTGTCGTCGCCAATAACACCTATGGGGAACGCGACTTTGAAGGACAGTTGCACGGCGGTCGCCTGGCGGAATGGGATGGCGAAACCTGGACGGTGCTGGAGGAAAAACCCTTCGTCGAAGTCACCGGCCGATCACGCTTTGGCGGAACCATCTTTGCCACCGGCTGGGACCGGGCCTCCGCCATTCTCAAGGTCTGGACGGAAAACAACAAGACCTGGACGACCTACCGCCTGCCCAAGGGCACACACACCCACGACCACATGTTTCAGAGCGAATGGCCCCGCATCCGGGAGGTGGAGCATGAGCGTTTCCTCATGGATTGCCATGGTTTGTTCTACGAGCTTTCCCCGATGGCATACGGCAACCGCATCTGGGGCGTGAAGCCCATCAGCCGCCATCTCTGGGTCCTGGGCGATTTCTGCTCATGGCGGGGTCTCTTTGTCATGGGATGCGACAACGCCAGCCCGGATCATGGCGAAAACCATCTTTGCGGAGAACCTCAGTCTGGCCTCTGGTTTGGCAAGACCGATGATCTCTGGAACTTCGGGAAACCTTCCGGCTGGGGCGGACCCTGGTGGGATACGCCTGTAAAGGCGACCGAGCCATCCGATCCCTTCCTTATGACAGGTTTTGATAAGAAATGCCTGCATGTAAGCCGTAGCGACGCGCCTGATGGGAAGATCGCGATTGAGGTGGATTTCCGGGGAGACGGTCAATTTCATCCCTACACAGAATTGAAATTGTCGGACGGTTATGCGACGCATAGCTTTCCGGATGGTTTTGGCGCACACTGGGTGCGCCTGACCAGCGACACCGAAGCCGTTTTAAGTGCCCAGTTCCACTATAGCTAGGGCATGGCCACTGAATGAAAACCGAATCTGCATCCACCGCTCTCCGATCCCTCAAGACGGAAAACCTGAGTACCGACCTGGTGGTCGTCGGAGGGGGCGTGGCCGGCACCTGCGCTTCAATTGCCGCAGCTCGCGAGGGACTCAAGGTCGTGCTGGTTCAAGACCGGCCCGTTCTGGGCGGAAACGGCTCAAGTGAGGTCCGGCTCTGGTGGCTTGGTGCCACCTGCCACGGCCTGACGAATAACCGCTGGGCCCGCGAACCAGGCATCGTCAATGAGTTGATGCTGGACAATCTTTACCACAATCCGGATGGGAACCCAGTGCTGGTTGACCTTGTCCTCCTCGATAAGGTGAAACAGGAGCCCAACATCACTCTTCTTCTCAACACCGCGGTCAATGCCTGTGAAAAGTCCGGGCCCGACACAATCAAGAGCGTCACCGCCTTTAATCCCCAGAACAGCACGCGCTACACCATCGAGGCACCCCTCTTCTGCGATGCCTCGGGCGACGGCATCCTCGGCTTCATGGCCGGCGCGGCCTTCCGCATGGGCGCCGAAAAGCCTGAGGAGTTTGACGAGCCTTTGGCACCTGGTGAGGATTTCGGAGAATTACTCGGTGACAGCATTTACTTCTACACCAAGGATGCCGGGCATCCGGTTGCCTTTGAAGCTCCCTCTTTTGCCGGAAGGATACAAAAGGACGACATCCGCATGCTGCGCTATTTCAACCTGCAGCAGCAGGGCTGCCAGCTCTGGTGGATTGAAAGCGGGGGACGTTCCGACACCGTTCACGAGGCCGAAAAGATCAAGTGGGACCTCTGGGCCATGGTGTATGGGATTTGGGACTACATTAAAAACTCCGGGGATTTCCCGGATTCCGAAAACCTCACCCTGGAATGGGTCGGCAGCATCCCCGGAAAACGCGAGAGCCGCCGCTTCGAGGGGGATTACATGCTGACGCAAAGCGACGTGGTTCACGCCAAGCCACAACCCGATGCCATCGGTCTGGGCGGATGGGCCATCGACCTGCACCCGGCCGACGGATCTTTCAGCAAGCACCCACCTGCTATCCAATACCTCACCCGCCGCATCTACCCGATCCCCTACCGCTGCCTCTACAGCCGCAATATCCGCAACCTCTTTCTCGGTGGACGAACCCATTCAGCAAGCCACGTTGCCTTTGGTTCCACCCGCGTCATGGCCACGCTGGGCCAGCTGGGGGAAGTCATCGGACGGGCGGCTTCGCTTTGCCACAAGCAAGGCGAGCAACCTGCGAAGTTGAACACGGAAGGTCTTCAACGACTGCTTCAGCGTGAAGGCTTCCATCTGCCTGGAATCCAGCTCCCCGACAGGGATGACCTTTCCGGAACCGCATCCGTCACGGCCTCCTCGACATGGCAGCCAAGCTCCCTTCCGGGCGGCGAGACATGGCTGCCCATCAAGAAGGCAACCGCCCAGATGCTGCCGCTCAAAGGCGGGAAAGTGCCAAGGGTCACCTTGGAGCTAAAGGCAGATGAAGCGACGACGCTGAAGATTGAATGGCGGCGCCCGTCACTGGAAGGCTCGCACACGCCGGACCTCTGCCTGGCTTCAACAGAAATTGAGCTTCCCGAAGGAGAATCGATCCAGGAGATTGCCCTGTCTGCAAAGCTTCCATCGGCCGGTTATGCGTTCCTGATCCTTTGTGAAAATCCATCTGTGTCCGTCCGTCTCAGCGACCAACAGGGCACCGGCATTCTCCGCCTTAACCACCATGGCACACAGGGGCCCGGAGACAGCCATGGGGATTACCTTCCGGCAAATGAAGTCGGGTGCGAATCATTCGAGTTGTGGTTCCGTGAAAAACGGCCGAAATTCCGCAAAAATCTAGCCTTCCAATTGGACAGTCCCCTCGTCGATTTTTCTCCGGAGAACGTCCTCAAGGGCCCTCTGCGGCCAACCACACTCCCAAACGCATGGGTGGCTGATCCGGAGGACCCGGAGCCAACCCTCACCCTCACATGGGATCAGCCAAAAAAAATCAGCCAAGTCAAAATTTTCTTCGACCCCGACTGGGACCACCCGTTGGAGACCGTGATCCTGAGGCACGGCTTTCGCGTCATGCCCAGCCTGGTCCAGGATTTCGATCTTCTCAATGGAGATGGGGCGATCCTGGCGGAAGTACGGGACAATCATCAGGCTAAAGTTGTCATCGATTTGGGAAGCAGGTCCGTCCCCGTAAACGAACTTCGTTTACGGGTTCAACCCAAACAAAACCCATTTCCTGCAGCGGTTTTCGGAATTCAAATTTTAGCTGAGAATTAAACCGTTCTTATCCTTATGCATTTTCTTCAATGACATGTTTGATCACTTTTTAAGGAGCCAATCCGCTCTTTTCATGATTACCGCCGACAAATGACCATTTCAGACCTGATAAAGAAGCTCTCCCTCGAGCAGAAGATTGCCCAGCTCCGGACCGTTAATTCGAATAACCTTCTGGAGGACCGAACGGTCTCTCCCGCGAAGTGCGCGGAGACCTTTCAGCACGGTGTGGGAGCCATCGTCGGGGCCGGGGGCGCCGGAGGAATTATCGTGGGCGGCGGAAGCGCCGGTGGAGATCTTTCCGCCGAAGAGGTCGTGGCGATACACAACGACCTGCAGGAGCAATTGCTGAAGCACTGCCCGAACAAGATCCCGGCCATCATCGTCGAAGAATGCCTGTCCGGTTACCAGCAACGCGACGCCACGGTCTACCCGCAATCCCTGGCCATGGCATCGACATGGAATCCGGAGCTGATGCGGGAAGTAACCGACCAGATACGGCGGCTCCTTCGCGGAGCCGGGGTGCAGCAAGCGCTGTCTCCGGTTTTGGATCTCGTCTGCGATCCACGCTGGGGCCGCAACGAGGAAACTTATGGCGAAGATCCGGTCCTCGCCGCCGCCATGGCAACGGCCTTCGTGAAGGGGCTTCAGGGCGAGTCCCTTGAAAACGGGGTCGCAGCGACCCTGAAGCATTTCCTGGGATACGGACTGACTGAGGCCGGACGGAACCTTGCCTCCCTGCGTGCGGGTGAACGGCATGTGCGCGACATCCACATGAAGCCTTTCGAAGCGGCGGTGCGGGCGGGTGCCGCCTCGGTCATGAGCGCCTACAGCGATCTCGACGGCGAGGTCATCACCACCTCCCGCTACTGGCTGACGGAAGTACTCAAGAAGGAACTGGGCTTTGAGGGCACCGTTGTCTGTGACTTTGGGGCGATCGAGATGCTGACCATGATTTTCCGCACCGCCCGCGACCCGGAGGAGGCCGTCCACCAGGCTTTCCATGCGGGTGTCGACATGGATTTTCCGGCAGGCGGCAACTATGGAACCTACCTGCAGTCGCTTGTCGAACAGGGAACCATCCCGATTAAGGAGGTGGATGAAAGTGTCCTCCGCGTCCTCAAACTGAAGGAGAAACTCGGCTTGCTGGAACCGGAAAAACAACGCTGGCAGGCAAAGGCGGTGGCACACGATTTTGACAATAAGGAACAGCGCGACACCGCTTACCGCGCAGCTGTATCGGGAATTACACTACTTAAAAAAGCGTGCCTCCCCCTGAGCTCCAGCAAACGCCGCATCGCCGTCCTCGGACCCAACGCCGACTCCGGAGAGGCGCTTCTGGGCGACTACAGCTACACCGGCGGGCGGCGCGGTTTCTGGTGGCCCCGCATGGTGCGCCCGGACGCGCTCGACGAGGTGAAGGCGATATCGATCCTCAAGGCAATCCGGGAAGGCTTTCCAGACGACTCAGAGATAACCCACTACGCCGGGTGCAGCCTTTCGGGCAAGGAGTCGGATAATGATCAGATAGACCAGGCCACCGCAATCGCCTCCCGTAGCGATCTGGCCATCATTGTCGCCGGTGAGCGATCGACCGTTTTGAGCGGTGAATGCCGCGACCGGCATGAGATCACGCTCCCCGGGAACCAGGAGGAACTGGTCCGTAAAGTGTCCGGGACAGGTGTTCCAATCATCCTTGTCGTCCTCGCCGGACGTCCACTGGACCTCTCAGCGGTCGAGCCGTTTTGTTCAGACATTCTCATTACCTTCTATCCGGGTGATGAGGGTGGCCGTGCCATCACCGATGTGCTTCGCGGTAAGACAGCCCCCGGCGGGCGCCTGCCCGTATCGCTGCCGCGCAGTCTCGGGCTGTGTCCGGCTGATTCGCGCATGTCCCTCAACACGGGCTGGGAAAAGCTCGTCGGCGGAGTCCGGGCCCTGCCCCTCTTCCCGTTCGGGCATGGATTGACGTACACGGAATTTGAATACAACAAATTTGAGATCCTTGATGGCTCCAAACCGGATGAGGAAATTCGGTTCCGATTCACCATCACGAACACCGGGAACCACCCTGCAGAGGAAGTGGCACAGGTCTATGTCGGTGATCTCGCCGCGAGTATCGTGCAGCCGGAATTCAGCCTGAAGGCATTCCGGAAGGTATTTCTGGAACCGGGCACGTCGCAAACCATGGAACTCACCCTGCCCTTCTGTGCGCTCTCCTTTCACAACCGGGAAATGCAACGCGTCACCGAGGCTGGCCGCTTTGAGATCCGCATCGGCCGGTCTTATGCGGATATCCGCCTGAGGACCTTTTTTGAGGTCGCAAAAGACGCCACTTTCCATTCATATTTCGAACAACCGGCACACCTTGAATGACCATGCCCAAGCGACCCAACATCCTCTTCCTCATCATGGACGACCAGCGCCCGGACACGCTTGGAGCGGATTCGGCATTTCCGGTCAAGACGCCCAATCTTGACCAACTTTGCAAGGAGGGAACCCGCTTTGACCGGCACTATGTCACCACACCGATCTGCACCCCGGGTCGCGCCGAAGTCCTGACAGGACACCATTCCTACCACAATGGCGTTCGGTGGTTTGGACAACCCATTGATGCATCCCTGCCACTGCTGCCGCGAGTCCTGCAATCCGCCGGTTACCACACAATCCATGTCGGAAAATGGCACAACGACGGCCATCCGCGCGACAAGGGATACGACCGGGTTCGACGTGCCATGCATGACAGCCTCCTGCCTTACAAGGAGTTCGGACACACCATGGAATGGGAAGAGAACGGGCAGAAAATGCGCGGTCACAGCACGGAGATGTTTTGCGACGCCGCCATTGAGGAGATAGGCTCTGCACCCGAAAACAAGCCGTGGTTCTGCTACGTGGCCCTGCATTCCCCGCATGATCCCTTCCAGGCACCGGATGCCTTCCTTCCCGAACAGGGCAGCCTGCCGGACAACTTCATGCCGGTTTATCCGTGGGACAACGGTGACCTGACCATCCGGGATGAGCTGCTGCTTCCCTTCCCCCGCACCCCTGAAACCGTCCGGGAATACCGGCGGCAATATGCCGGCATGATCCAGCATCACGACCACCATCTTGGAAGGATCCTTGATCTCCTTCGCAAAACGGGCCAATGGGAGAACACGCTCATTGTCTTTACCAGCGACCATGGCCTTGCGGTCGGCGACCACGGCCTGCTTGGGAAGGAAAACATGCATGAACACAGTTGCCGCGTCCCGTGCGTCCTTTGCGGCCCGGGCATCGGGACCGGTAAGACAATAACCCGTCTGACCCACCATGTAGATCTTCTGCCCACCCTGTGCGAAATCACGGGTATCCCGGTTCCCGGCTGCGACGGTCATTCCCTGCTGGGGGATGACGCCCGGGAATTCCTCTGCTCCGGATTCACCAGCCCGGGCGCGGATCCCCAGCAGCCGCTGCGGGAGACCCAGCGAATGGTCGTGACGGAGCGCTGGAAGTACCTCTGGTATCCAATTTCCGGACACAGGGCCCTATACGATCTCGCCGCCGATCCCGCCGAAACCGACAACCTGCTCGCCGGCTGGCGCCAGACCGCGTACCCGTTATATGACTACACACCTCCGCAGGTCGGCGATGATCCCGGAATCATCAGAAAACAAATGGAGCAGCGCCTGTCCGAATGGGGCGCCGCCAACGCCGACCCGCTATTCCAATGAACTCATTCTGTTCCGATCCTTTCTTTTCGCAGCTGGACTGGCTCATGCCGTCCCTCGCCCGGGCGGAATCCCTGCGCCGCTCCGGCAATCCTGAAGAAGCGCAACGAGAGGCGCTGCACGTCATCCGGGAAAACCTGGTAAAATCAATGCCGGCGCTTCCACGGTTGGATCTGTGCGGAAATCTCCGGGAACAGGCGGACCGCCTCCTTGACCGGCGCCTCATCCTGCTGAACGAGGAGATACGCCTGGAAAGGCCGGTCAACTGGAGCAGACTCGCGGAGACCGACGGCCAACGCAACTGGCACCTCGGTTATATGTACTGGCTGAATGCCCTTGCTGAGACGTATCAAAAAACCCACGACGAACGTTACGCCGCCCAATGGCGGACCTATGTCGAGGAATTTCTGGATCACTGCCCCTACGCGGCCGATGCTCGTGGTTACTGGCCAACACGGCCCATGGTCCATAACGATCTTCAAACCTGCAATCTCGGGGAAAACGGGGGTCCGGAGCATGCGCAAGCCAATCCCGAAAGCCGTTCCCAGTGGATGTCGCTTTCCTGTCATTTCCGTATCGAGGCCTGGTTGAGCAATCTCGCCCGCCTGGCGGACAGCAAACACCTGGACGATGCGTTCCTCGCCCGTGTTTTGTATTCACTGGTCAACGACCACGGCTATGTGTGCGTGATGAATCCTCGGGAAAATACACCGAACCAGTTCACCGCAGTGACATTGTCCGTGCTTAAACTCGCGCTTCTGATTCCGGAGTACCGTGGTAATGCCAGCCTGTTCCTTGTCGCATGGGAACGGCTCCAGCGCGTGTTTACCAACAATCTGCTACCGGATGGCAGCGACCTTGAACAATCGCCCGACTACAACTGCTTCCTGCTCGACCTCTGCGTGGAGTTGCTCCAGTTGCTTCAGGGAGCCCCCGCCAGCAGAAGGGAATCCGTCCTCGATCCGGCCCGCAAACGTTTGCGCTTCCTCACCGCCATTCTCTCCCCGGACGGCACGCTGCCGCCGATTGCCAAGGCGCATGCCGAAGACAAACGGGCGCATTTCCTGAAGCTGGCTGAAGTCCTCGATGAGCCATCCGCGCTTGCTGCACTCAGAGAGAACGCAGGCCCCTTGCGCGACTCCATCGCCTTCCCTCATGGCGGTTACTATTGCCTGCGGGATGCTGAATCGCACCTGTTGTTCAAGGCCTCCTCAATCGGTTCCGGACACATGCATGAGGATTGCCTCAGTTTCCTGCTCTGGTCGGGCGGGAAAGAGTTGCTGACGGATCCGAGCCACTACACCTATAACGACTCACCCGGTGAGGAAGCGGCGCTGAACGCGTACGCACTCGGGACACAGGGTCACAACGCTGTCACCATCGACGGTCACGGGCAAAACCGCATGGCCGCTCGCAGAAGCTGGCCACGCCGGGATAATGAGGTCCCCTGGCTACGCGCCAGCGAACAGGATCCCCTCCCCTTCCGCGCCTGCCAGGACAACCACCACGGCGTTGTCGAGGGCCTTTATGGCGGGGGCTTTGGCGAAGCGAATGCCATCACCGTCCTCCATAGGCGCACCATTATCCGGGTGAATAAGACCGGCTGGCTGGTGCTCGACGCATTCAGTGGCGACACCCGCGGCAGGATTGCCAGCCAGCACTGGCACCTCTCCCGCTCCTTTGCCCGAAAGGAGGTCTCGCTGGTAAGCTCGCGCGAACTGGTCACGACACGCGGGTCCGGATCAAACTTGCGCATCCTTCGCCTCGACCCGGTTGAACCGGTACCCAATCTGTTGCACGGCAGCACCGATCCGGTGGGCGGTTGGGTGTTTCCAAAATACGGCCAGAAGGTGCCTTCCTTCGAGCTGGTCTGGCAATCACACCTCGATACGCAACCGGTGATCGCCACCTGGATTGAGGCGACAACCGCGCCATCAAAGGTCCCGATCCAAGCCGATTTTCCAGCCGGCAATGTAATTGAATGGACTTCAGGTTCGGAGATGAGTTTGCAATTGAAGCTAGCTTCGGAAGGGTTTCTTCTCAAGGCCGGAACCAGCCCGGAATTGCGCTGGCAATTCGATCACAACAATGTGCCGGATTTGCCGGCTCTTCCCACTGTGATTGACCATAATTCCCAATGAAAAAGGCTTTATTCAAGAAAGGGCTCGTATCGATTTCCTTCAGGAGTCGTGACCCCGGGGAAATCATAAGCACCCGCGAAGCCTGCTTGGATCCCTTTTGTTACGGATCCTATTACCGCTTTCGGGAAATTGACCGGCAGTCGCACCAACCCGGTCCGGAAATCGAAGCTGTCCTTGATACAGCTGAGGCACTCGGCTCAAGACGCATACGGCTTTGGGCAGGAGAACAGGATTTTGAAGACGCATCCGAGTCGTATCGCCAGGCATCTTTGGCAACCGGACATGTCCATTCCTTTCAAGGAACGCCTATCTGGCCGAACTGGGCAGGGTTGACCAGCCTCGCTGGATTTCATTGGAGTTTGTCAAGGACGACTCATTGGAGGCCCTTATCCGGGATTCCCGGACCTTATCCGTCATCACCGGTAAACCGGGACACTGAGACGACCCGCTTCCACGCTGCGCAGCAGATCCTCCGCTTGCTCCACAGAGGCAAGATCACGAGTCAGGGTGATCCATACTCCGCTGCTGCCGAGTTCCCGCGCGAGAGCCAGAAGATCCTGAGGCGTTTCCGCCAGCACCTGGATGGCCTTGCCCGCCTCAAGGCACTTTCTGTACACATCCAGCCACCGCGTGGCCGGTCCCTTGCCGGCCCCATACACCCATTGGATGGCCTGAATGCGGTCGCACTGCAATAGCCAGTCCAGGTGGCGCAGCGCGTCCGGTCCGTCGAGATGGAAAATGCTGCGCTCAAGCGGCGCCGCCTCCCGCTCAATTGTAGCGACCACATGACGACGCGCCATCTCCGGTGAGACGAGGCACCAGAAGTCGCAGCTGCTCACGTAGGCGAGCCCGTCGTGCAGGAAATGGGTCCATGTTGTCGCCGGCATGCCTGCGGCCTGTAGCGGTGTCCATGCGCGCATCACTGCCTGGTTGAAAATATCCGCCATGTGCAGGGCCGTCTTTTCGACCAGCTCCGGCTCCTCCATCAGATCGATGCAAAGGTCCTCCGGTCCACGCAGGCCGACCATCATGTCGTAGGCGCCATGCAGGTCCGGCAGACCAACAAGGAATTCTCCACCCGCGCGCTCCAGCGCCAATGTGGTCATTTTTTCGATTGCCTGCCAGTAGGGGTTTTTGAAATCCGGTTTGCGTTCCAGCACCGCCTGCCATTCCTCCACATCACGCACCGGATGATGCGACCAGGATGTGTTCTCCCCGAATTCCAGGTCCGCCCCGAGCAGGGTCGCGGTCAGGTCCGGTCCGACGTCCGGCATGAACACCGGCAGCGTCTCGGCAACGTAGGGCCGCGACTGCAGGTCGGCCAGCGCTGCCTCGACCCGCCATTGCGGATCCATCCAGCGCTCGCGCAATGTCTCTGGCCGCCTCGCGGCAACCTCGAACGGACCCGGTCGCACCGGCAACTCCAGCACGGGGCGGTCGGTCTCTTCGAGATTCCACCACTTGACGAAGCGTTGAAGGGTGTCATCGAAGTCGGGTTTCAAAGATGGAGTGAGCATGTGACGGATGAAATCTCCCGGATGAAATCTTGAAAGGCCTGAAGCGGCAAACCTGAGATTACGGGTTTGATTCAAAGATTTTCGCCAGTCGCCATCCAACTCTCAGTCGTCAACCTGTCAACGCGTCCAAATTCACGCATATTCCCACTTACGAGTGTCAAGCCCGCCTGTAAGGCTGTTGCGGCGATCAACGTGTCCATGGGTCCAATGGTCTTGCCCTTCGCCTCCAAATCAAAGCGTATTCCGGCGGCAAGATCCGCCGTCTCCCCAGTGAAGGGAATCTCATGCAGCACCCCGAGGAATTGTTCCACCTTGTCCGCTTCCCGTTTGCGGGTCCGCGCCTTGCAGCGTCGCACCCCGTAAAGCAACTCGTACCGGGTGATTGACGAGAAGGCCAATTCATCCGGGGCGTGGTTGGATGCACGGCTCACTGCGCTGGCATGGCCGCGAAGAAGGGCGATGCACGTGTCCGTGTCCAACAGGTACTTCATGTGTCAAAAACCCTGTGCCTGCCTTGATCGGGACGGGTAAAAGCGGGATCCGAAATGCGGATATTCCTGAAAAAGTGCGCGGGCCAACCCGCGGACTTGACCGGTTCCACGATCCAGCGTTCGCCGACCTGCTCGATCGACACCTCACCCTCCCTGGCCTTGAATTGCTTGGGAATCCGCAGGGCCATGGAATTGCCTGAGCGGAAAACGCGTGTCTTCATGTATATACTGTGCATACCAAAAGAGAATGTGTCAATACGACGATGGGAGGCGGCGGGAAACCAGCCTGCCGCTGTCCCTGAATTCAGGAAAGGGGAAAAAACACCTGAATTCAGGCAGGTGTTAGGGCTAGTTGGCGGATGAGCGGACCTGCTTCCGATACTGTTCCGGCGAAGTGCCGCAAAGGCGGTTGAACCACTCATGAAAACGGCTCGGGGAGGCGAAGCCGCACTGGTAGGCGATTTCCAGCACGGTGTCCTCCCGCGAAAGCAGCAGGCGCTGGGCCTCGGCGATGCGCTGCCGGTTGAGGTACTCCTTCAGGCTGAGCCCGAACACCTTGCGGAAGGCCTCCGTGGCATAGTTGGGATTGAGGCCGGCGTCGGCGGCGATGTCGGCCACCCTGACCGGCTCGCGGAAATGCTCGCCGATGAAGCGCGCCATCTTCTGGACACCCCGGCTCATGCCGGTTGTGCGGCGCGGCGCCGGCGGGATATCCGGCGGGGCCGCCTGCAGGGCGAAACGGCCGAGCCGGGCCCGGACTTCCCAGCGCAGGACGTCCAGCTCGAATCCGGAAAGGCGGGGATTGCGGCTGGCCGCCTTCCAGTTTTCCCAAAGCAGGCGCTCCGCCTCGACGGAAGACACCTCGTCCTGACGCACAAGGACGCCCGACATGAGGGCGTCGACAAGCGACTGGGGAAAACTCCAAGATAACAGATGCGGCAGGGGGACCGTCAGCCAGTAAAACTCGAGGTCTTCCGTATCGGCCACCACCCGGTGCGGATAGGCGGCCCAGAAGGCGGACAGACTGCCGGCTTCAAGGATGACGGCTCCCCCGCCCAGCCAATAGGTAAGTCGTCCACTGACGATGAAATTCACCTCCACCTCGGCGTGACGATGCGCTTCCGGCATCCACGCCGCTCCCCGCACCCGCTCCACCCGCAGGCCGATTTCACTGAGCGTCTGCTGATCCATCAATGAGCTCCATGCCATTATAAATCGCCGCTGCAGCGAGCCTTTTGTCTGTCGTGGCAATCCGGGTACACTTCGCGATCTCAGCCGTGGCCAGGTGTAGTCCGTCAAGGGTGCGCAAATGGCCGCCCTCAAGGGCGCGGCGAGCAGACGCCTCCAGAACATCCCTGCCGACGGGAAACAACAGGAAGCGGCCAGCCTGAAGGTCCTCACAAAGGAGCTTGTAAAGTTCATCGGCGGCCCCCTTTGCAACCTCACCGCGGAGCTCCTTCTGTTTCAAGGCATGGCCCATTTCGGCCTGCATGAGCGCACTGGACCGTAGCGGTCCCCTCTGGCCCAGGGCCAGTTCCTGCCAATCCCCGGAATCCGGCTCGTCAACATAGAGCTTGAGGATCACGGACGTGTCCCAGTAGATCATGTCCGATCTCCCCGCAGCTGATCCCAAAGATGCTGGTCCTCGGCACCTTTCTTTTTGCCCTTCACCTTGTAGCGCGCCCGCGCCTCCTCAAGGCGTTTGCCCCATGCTTCCAACTCACCCGCGTCCGGCTGCTCCTGAACCGGACACAGCCGCGCCCTGGCTCTGCCGCGGACAGTGATGACCACATCTTCGCCACCCGCCGCAAGCTCGACATATTCACTCAGACGCGCCTTGGCATCTTTTAAATTCGTTATCATGTGACCATAGTAGTCCCTTGTGGAATGGTGTCAATTCAGGACAGCCCTGCTGAAAAGCACGGCTGGGAACACCCGGACATCATCACCGTCGAGATGGAACCCGGAGACGTGCTGCTGCACGATGTCATGGTCTACCATGGCTCGCCGCCGACCGAGGGAGGGCCCCTGCGCCGCACCATTTACTATGAATTCCGTTCCGTCGAATGGAACCGGGATGCCGGCATCTGGGCGGATGAATGGGTCAACCGCCGCATCAAGCTCATCCCGCATGCGATGGAGAAATACGCCGCCGCCTTTCCGGAGACCGATCCATTCCAATGGAACATGGAGCCGCAGTATCGATCCCATGACTACTCCAGCGCGGCGGACGACCTGCGCATCGCCCGCGAGTGCTGGGAGCAGGCCTGAGACCCGGCGGATCGCCGCCGCAAAAGGGGTCTCGTTTGGCGTATTCCGCCGCTGACAGGGTCGATAATTTGCGTTAAGGTACGGAGTAATGATTCACAAGGAGGAAACCTGCGATGTGGTGGTTTGCGGAGGCGGCATGGCCGGCTTTTGCGCGGCGGTGGCGGCGGCGCGCCACGGGGCGAAAACGATCCTGGTACAGGACCGGCCGGTTCTCGGTGGCAACGCCTCCAGCGAGGTGCGG
The DNA here is from genome assembly GCA_049975345.1 of Oceanipulchritudo sp. Lineage (GTDB taxonomy): Bacteria > Verrucomicrobiota > Verrucomicrobiia > Opitutales > Oceanipulchritudinaceae > Oceanipulchritudo. The sequence goes on from JBNGDP010000001.1 coordinate 175,950, forward strand.
GTGACGGTCCACGGCGCGGCCTGCCATCACTACGGCATGCGGGAGACCGGTATCATCGGCGAGGCGATGAACGCCGAACGCCATGCCAACCACCTGTACCCGATCGAGAACGGCTGGACCAACAGTGTCCACGACATGGCCCTGTACGACATCGCCGTCCGCGAACCCAACCTCACCCTGCAGCTCAACACGGCCCTGCGCGACGTGCAGTTGTCGGATGGCAGCTGGGGACTCGACCATTTGGGGCAATGGCCGGCGGCGACGGACGAAAAGGGATACCTGCACCGGCCCGCCTGCCACAAGGGAACAACAATATCCGCAGTGAAGGCAGTGGTGGCGAATGCTGAAACCGAACTGCTGATCCACGCGAAGCAGTTCATCGACTGCACCGGCGACGCCCTGCTGGCACACCTTGCCGGCTGCGAATGGCGCATGGGCAGCGAGTCGCGCGAGGAGACCGGCGAGATCCACGCCCCGGAGAAGGCCTCCCGCGACACCATGGGCAACAGCATCCACATCCGCTGTATCGACACCGGGCGCCCGGCCCCGTTCACCCCGCCGGACTGGGCCATCCGCTACGAGGATGCCGACTTTTTCTACAAGCAGGGCCGCCGCCCCAACGAGCCGGAGGGCGGCTTCTGGTGGATCGAAATCGGGGTGCCGTGGGACACCATTCACGACAACGAGATTATCCGCCATGAGCTGACCCGCCACGCGCTCGGGGTCTGGGACTGGATGAAGAACCGCGACCCGGAGATGATGGACACATGCCGCAATTACGCGCTCGAATTCATCGGGCAGGTTCCCGGGAAGCGGGAAAGCCGCCGCGTCATGGGGCTGCATTTCCTTAATGAGAATGAACTGCAGCGCCGGGAGAAATTCCCCGACGAATGCGCCTACGGCGGCTGGTTCATCGATCTGCACACGCCCGGCGGCCTCCTCGCCCCGACGAGCGAGCCCGACAGCGCTCTCGGCTACGACAGCAGCCTCAGGGAGGTCGCGCTGAAATTAATTGGTCCGTACGGGATCCCCCTGCGCTCCTTGGTCAGCAAGGACGTGGACAACCTCGCCATGGCCGGGCGCAATATCTCGGTGACCCACGCCGCCCTCGGAACGATCCGCGTCATGGCCACCTGCGGGCTCATGGGACAGGCCATCGGCACCGCTGCTGCCCGGGCCGCGGGCAAGAACCAAAATCTCTCCGCAATCGCGGAAAAGGAGGCCCCGGCCCTCCAGCAGGCGCTTTTGCGCGACGGCTGCTACCTGCCGAATTCCAGCAACACAGATCCTTCCGACCTTGCCCGCAAAGCCCAAGCGAAGGCCGGTACGGATTGGCGCTTCAGCGGACTCGGTGTGTGGGATGAGGTCGAGGACAAGAATCTCCGTCAGGAGGTCTGGGCAAGGGGACGCGGGAACAGCATGGACCTGGCCAAAACCCCCTGCCAGTGGCTGCAACTCGGCGGCGGTCGGCTGGATCGCATCGGGGTGGCCCTGAAATCGGAATCCGCTGAGGCGGAACACGTTTCCCTCCTCCTAAGGAAAGTGTCCTCCCTTTGGGACTACGCGACCGGCGGTGAGGATCCGGTTTGGCAAGGAACCAGTGAAATTCCCGCAAGCTTCGATGACATGGCCTGGGTGGAGACCAGTCTCGTGGACCTTGTTCCGGGATGTTACCGCCTCGAACTGCGCGGCAGCGCGAATCTTTCATGGCGAATATCGGCAAACCGCGCCCATGGAGTGGCGGGCGGGCACATCATTGGCTCCGGGCGATTTCATGGAAATCGTACGCATGGGGATTTCGCCTTTCAGGTCGAACCGGCCCAGGCCGTCTTCGATCCTTCACAAGTCCTTTCCGGCATCACGCGCCCGGCCGACGGCACCAACATCTGGCTAAGCGATCCGGCGGCCTGCCTGCCCCAGTGGATTGAGCTACAGTGGGAATCGTCCGTTGACATCCGCACCGTCGAGCTGACCTTCCCCGGGCAGCTGGTCCTCGAAACCCATTGGGAGAACCCGTTTTACGTCCCCCCGCACGTCGCCCGCCAGTACCGGCTCCAGGTGCCGGAGGGAAATGGCTGGCGCACCCTTCACCACGAGTGGGACAACGCCCAGGCCCGGCGTCGCCATGGATTTTCCGAGCCCATCCGCACCGGCCGGCTCCGCCTTCTCATCGAGGCCACCCACGGCGCCCGTTCCGCCGGACTCACGGAGATCCGCTGCTACGGCTGAGATTCCGTCACACAGGTTTTGATCGTGGGAAGTGCTGATACTGGGAATAACCCATGTTTCCATACCATAAACCCATATGAAAACCACGACTGAAGGCATCGGCCTGCGCACTCCCAGCGACCCATGCCCGGCCTTTGTAATGAAACCCTGACTTCTCGACATTTGGGCGCAGCCTGTTGTCCGAGACACCTACTCCGCCATCATGAGCCTGAGGAACAGCCGCTTCCAGCCGGGTACGGGCGTGACCGAAGAGCTCCATTCATTCCGGTCGGCGTCGACCGGGGTAATGACTGGTTCGATACCTGGGGGATCCCATTGGGTGAGATTGGGGCCGCTCTCCAGGGAGAGAGGGATGCCCGGAAATCAAGGAGGTGAAGCGCGCATAATCGATCCCGCATGGATCCGCCATGTCCTCGCCGCCGCCAACCAATTTTCCGAGGGTAAACGCACCCCCTCCACCATTACTATGAAATCGGATCGCCTGATTCTCATTCACAAGATCCACCTCGACGTCGGCTTCGCCGACCTCGCCGAAAATGTGCTGAGCCAGTACGTCAGAACAGCCATGGCGCATGCGCCTTCGCTGGAAAAAGCCGTGTCTGCCCGCCGTAAGCTCAGAACGCCGCCGAAGATTTTCCGATTTCCGAGCCGTTGATGGCCGGCCGATGGCTGATCCGCTTCGAGCCGTCCACCGGGTGTTTGTCCGATGTTTTTGACCGCGAATCGCAACTGCCGCTCTGCCCGGCCAATGGACGCATGAACTGGGGCATGCTGCGCTATGAACACCGCGGCAGGCAGGATTATCAGCACTTTCTGAATGCCTATATGGGCGCACCGCCGAGGCCGTGGTGGGCTGAGGAAGATTTCAAGAAGTGGGGACTCGACCTTGAAACAAGGGAGACCGCCACCCTGCGCTGTGGTTCAGCCGTCGTGGAAAGGGGCGCCACGGCCACGTCCGTGCGCAACCGATTGCAATGCATGGGGGAATCGCGCCTCAAGGATGGCTGCCCGGTGGATCCGTGGTTGCTGTGGACTTTCAGCCATGAGACGGCGCGCATCGACCTGACCATCGGCTGGCCGCGGAAGCCGGCAACCGGCTTTCCCGAAGCACTCTGGCTTGGTTTCCGTATGCCGGGGATGAGGGGGAATGTGGTGAAAATCCACTACTGGTCGGCAACCATATCCAGTTCAGCCGCCGCCGCCTTGCGCAGCGGCTTGTCCGCGGTCCGCAGCGGCAGCTTCAGCCGCCGGGCCAGTTCCAGATAACTGCTGTCGTAGGCCGACAGGCCGTGCTTCAGCGAAAGCTCAAGAATGGCCCGGCCCGTCTGCGCCGACGGCACATCGCACAGCCCAAGCGGCACCTGGCCCAGCAGGTCCTGCGCCGAGCGCGCCGCGGCCCTGGTCAGGCGCCCACGCCGGATGGCCGACTTCAGCAGGTTGCCCATCTCGTAATGCCACAGCGCCGGGACCACCAGCTCCACCGCCCCCGATTCGATTTCCTCCAGCAAGGCCGCCGCCGCCTCCGAGGATTCGTCCGGCAATATCCATGCCCCGCAGAACGAGGCGTCCGCCACCACACGGTTCATCGCCGCCCTTCCTCAACCAGCTCCTTCAGCGTCTCCGTTCCCGGTTTCGCCCGCTCCCGGATCCGCCCGAAGCGCTCCGCCAGGCTGCCTTCCGCAGGCCGGGGCGATTCGCTCCCCGAACTCAACAGCGCCACCCGCCGGCCGCGCTTCGTGATCCAGATCCGACCCCCGCGCGAGGCCCGTTCCACCAGCGCCGATAGCGTGTTCTTCGCCTCAAAGGTGCCCACTTCAATCTCCTCCTTGCTCATGGTTCTAAGCTAGCTGAGCTGGCTTGTTTGACAAGCCGAAACAGGTATGCGGCGGCAGGTCAGGGCGAGATCATCATTGCCGGGATTGCCCTATCGCCAATCCCGGCTCACATGGCTTGCTGTCTTGACCGCAAATTATTTGCTATCTCCATGACAAAGCATGCGTACGACGGTGACCATTGATCCGGATACGGAGCATCTGCTGCGTGAGGAAGCGGCCCGGACGGGGGCCTCATTCAAGGAAGTGCTGAACGGGGCGATTCGGCAGGCACTGGCGAAGCCGCCTTCGGATTAAATGCTTATAAAAACGGTGCCGCGAGTTCAGAGCCGTCGCTGAAGGTGATCTGGGCGCCAAAGGCGGTGGTTTCCACATCGATCACCCTCCCGGCAAGGTCGGCGGGATTCTGGGGGCCACGCGAACCGCGGCTGTAGAGGGCAAACACGGTTCCATCGACGGCCGAGGCGGTGTCGCCGTAGCCGATGCCAAACCGTTCGGCCCGGCTATGGTGAGTCGAACCGGTCAGCCAACCGACCGTGTTGTATGCGGCAAGAACCCGGGTAAAGGCCGAGCCTTGCGGCCCCTCCACGTAGCGCCAGTCCGCTCCGGATTGGATTTCCGGAGTTACCGCCGCCGCGTGGCCGAAGGCATACCCGCCCTCCCGCAATGAAAAGGTGCCGGACGCATTCCCTGCGTTGGTGACACGGTGGACGCGGATCTGGGCGCCGTCCTTGAGAAAGACCAGGGTGCTGACCCGCCATCCATCGATCCTGCAGACCGTGCGGCCCACCGCCTGATCGGGATGCCCTTCCGGCAGGAAAAGGTCTCCGTCATCAATCACCTCCCGGGTACGGCCGTTGAGTTCGAGGCTCTGGTCGTAGGTCGGCCCGGAGCGGGTGCAGTATCCGATCCGCGACGAATAGGTGAACTTGGCGTATTTGCGCTGATAGTCATTGACCAGCGGGATTTTGTCGTTGCGCAGATTGATGAGCTCCAGAAGTCCGGTGGCGGCGGAGTGATGCAGCAGAAACCCGGGCGTCCGCAGCCAGTGGACGAACCGCTGGTCCTCCGCGGGCAGGGGCAGCTCGGGCGCGCTCCAGAGGGGATCGTCATCCTCCAGCAGGAACAGGGTGGCGAACAGGCAGAGCGACCAGTAGGTCGACCCGTTGGTGGAATAACTCTCGATGATTTCGGGACCGCTTTGACGGGTCTGCCCGGGATAGATCCGTCCGGTGTTGGGATCGATCATCTCGAGGGACAGGTAGTGGTTCAGGTGCAGGCGGATCAGACGGCGGAGTTGTCCGAGCGGCACGGTGTCGGGCAGCACCTGAAAGCCGAGGCCCCAGTCCGCGCCGTATTGCCGGTCGATCACATGGGCGAGCACCAGCGACATCAGCCGCGAAAACTTGTAGGTGGTGCTGCGGCCCCATTCGGGATGGCCTCCCCCGGCGTCGAACATCCAGGGCTGGGTTGCGAGGTAGGCGGAAATGTCGGCCAGCACGTCCGATCGGGTACGCCCCCCGGTGCCCGGAATCGCGGTCCCGGCGTTGGTTTGGCCTGCGGCCATGATGAAGTAGAGCATCTGGTGCGGGATGAGGGTCCACGGCCCGTAGCCGTCGAATTCCGCGTTGGGAAGGTCGTCGGAATACCAGCCGTCCTCGCGGTGAAACTGTTGCACCAGCCGCATGGCCTCGCCGATGGCGGTTTCGTTGTAACGGTTGAATTCGGAATATCCGAGCGCGGCGAGTTCGCGCCGGGCACCGTAATTGAGCACAAGGAAAAGGTTCCAATTGTTGTCGTAATACCCCTGCACCTCGCCGTTGGCGGGCACCTGATTGTCGGTCAGGTCCAGCCATGTCTGAATGGTCGAGCGGTCGGCGGAGGACAACTGGGCCCAGGGATGTTCCGCTGGCGTCGAGGCCCGGGCATACCCGTGCGCGAGGCTCCAGGTGGTAAACGCCACGTTGGCCGCCTCGACCGTGGGCTGGGCCTTGCCGGTGCCGCCCTGCGGCCAGTCACCCGCTGCCGCGTCGTCGGTCCCGTTGCGCAGGGCGTCCACCACCAGTGCGCGGAGGTCGACCGTGTTTCCGTCAACGCTCAGGGTGTTCGGGCGGTCGCCGGTATGAAACCATGCGCCGAGGGTCCAGAGCGTGCGGGTCACCAGCTCGTAATCCCCGTTGAACGGGCCGGTTCCCCGGTTGCGCTCGGGGGTGGTATTGTCCGCGTAGTAGACCATGATGCGGGCCCAGAGGTCCCGGACCCGGAGGAAGCTGAGCTCGGGCAGCGCGCGCTTGTCGACCAGCTTGATCCGCCCGAACAGCCTGTCACCGGTCGGGCTGTAGGCGGCGGTCACCGGCTCCACCCCACCCGATTCCGGTCCCTGCGCATAGAGTTGATCGATGCCCTCCCCGGTCCATTCGGACAGGTCGGTGGATACCTCGATCCGGGGTTCGACCCAACCCACCGGCACCCGGCGGTTGTAGTGGAACAACGCGGGACCCGCGGCCGGATCGTACTCGAGCTGAAGCGGACTGAGGTCCACAGGCTCGGCCAACCCGGGATCCAGCCCCAAAAGGCTCTCCAGCTCGTCCGCCACTCCGTTGCCGTCGCGGTCAAACTGCCAGGAAGGGCTCTCGGGGGCGGTGTAGGTCCAGTCGCTATCAGCCACGGTGCCCGGCGGGAGGATCGACCCGGCAAGGGTCACGATGATCGCGGTGGCCCCGTTGAACGAGGAATCCTCCTGCCCCAGAACGTCGTAACTGATGTTTTCCGAGTTGGTGGCCCGATCGGGCACCAGTTGAAAAAGGACGATTTCCCCGGCACCGGCGCCGTTGGCGTAGACGTCGTTCAGGAAATCAGCCAGACTCCCGGCGGCCAGGATGGGAACGCCCACCGGCGAGGAGGGCGTGTAATAATCGTCGATCACGCGGACCACGCCCGGCGCGGAGTTGAAGGCGCCCTCGTAATGGTCGATGGGCGAGGGATCGCCGTTTGCAGTCGGATATGTCGCCGCAGGGCCGAAGGCGTAGACGTCTCCGTTGAAATCCAGAGCCGCCGTGCCGGTTTCGTCTTTCAGAAACAAGGTGGACTGGAGTTGCGCCGTCACGAAGGGGTCGGCCACGGGTCCGAAATCGGGCAGCCCGAAGACAAACACGACATTGCGCCCTCCGGTGCTGCTGGATCCCACCCGAAACGCCCGGTCGAAGTTGCCGGTGACATCAATCGTGTTATCCGGGCGAAGGAGGTAGTCCTCAACCAGAGGCAGTGAGAGCGACTGCCCCGGGAGCGGCGGCAGCAACGCGAGGACGGGAAGAAAATGGAACAGGCGGGATCTCATGGAAGTGGGCGGACCAGGGCAGGTTATGCGACTCCAGCTTACGGGGCGGAGCTTATCCGCAGCCGGATGAATTCGCGCGCGGCGGCCGTCAGCGCGGTATTCGATCGGACCGTGACGGTCTGGATGCCGGCTTCCGGGGTGTCGTCCTGCACGGAGAGCACCGTGAATCCGCCGCTCGACCAGGGACCGCTCAGATCCGTATCCAGCTCGACGAAATAGCTGATGCCTTCGGCGGTGTAGCCGGCGCCGGTGGAGCCGCTGCCACCGGCCAGGCGGCGGTAGGTCAGGGCGAGGTACTCGCTCCCCGGGTTGCCGCCGGCGTCGACGAGGGAAAGGACGGGCGGTGCGCCGGTGGCGCGCGTCAGGGCCGTTTCGCCGACGGTCGGATCGGTGCCGAAGGCGCGCTCGAGCAGGTTCACCAGGCCGTCCTTTTCAAAGTCAAACTCATCTGCCGCGTCGCCGGTGTTCTCCGTCTGCCCGAACCAGAAGAGCCGCCATGACTCGGCCGGTGTCAGCGGCGGCGGCGTGGTATCCGATTCGAGGGCAAAAATCTCCCGCAAGTGCAGCCCGCTGGCCGTGGCGCGGAAGGTGGCGCCCGAGCTGACAAAATCGGGATCGGCGGCGGCCTCGAGGGTGACCGCTTGCCAGACATTGTAGTTGCCGGTGGTGAAGGACAGGCTGGCGCCGCTCTGCACGTCGAGGTCGGCATCGCCGGAGAACCGGCTGACCGAGACGGTCACATTTGCCGGGGCGTGAAGGCGGATACTGAAGGTCGCGGTGCCTCCTTCGGTTACGGTAACCGTGTCCGTATCCAGCTCGATCCAGTTGCTCGTGGAGGTGGCGCGCGTGCGCCGGACCATCGTGCTGTTATGGGTGCTGACCAGGGCGGACAAGGTGGTGTTGCTGCCGAGGTTGGTGCTTTCCTGGATGTCCGTCGCGAGGTTGAACCAGCCCGTCCGCACGTCGTAGTCGGTGCTTTGGATGAGCTTGTCGTCGCCCTTGCGCACACCGACCGCGCTGGTGTCGTTCTCCTCGTAGTAAAAGAACTTGGTGCGCGGGGAGGTGGCGGTCGATCCGTTCATCAGGGGCCAGAGGTCCACCCCGTCAATGGTCGCGGCAGGCCGCTCGCCACCGGCGAGGCCGAGAAGGGTCGGCAGCAGGTCGATATTTGAGCCGATGCCATCGACGACCAGACCGGCCGGGATCCGCCCGGGCAGGCGCGCAAGGAAGGGCACGCGCGGGCCGCCCTCGTTGGCCCCCCGCTTAAATCCGCGAAATGGATACGCTGAACCGACGCTGTTCTCGGGATCGAGCCGACGGGAGGGACTACTCTCATAGCGGGTAACCCACGGGCCGTTGTCGGTGGTGAAGATGACGAGGGTGTTGTCCGCGATGCCCAGCGCGTCGAGCTTGTCGAGGATCTGCCCGATCCGGTGGTCCAGCTCGGCCACCACGTCGTAGTATTGGCTGACCCCGCTGACCCCATCAAAATCCGGATGCGGCCAGCACGGGGTGTGGGGAGCGTGCGAGGCGAAATAGAGGAAGAACGGCTGGCCGGCTGAGTCGGCCGCGTCGATGAACCCGATCGCCTGCTCGGTCAGTGCCTCCAGCAAGTAGCGCTGCTCGCCAACCGTGTCCACCGGGCTCGAGAGCGTGCCGCCCAATCCGCCCTGTGTCGTATAGCTCGATACTTCGTTCCCGTTGTCCCACAGCGTGGTCAGCCAGGAGTCATTGGAATTTGGCAGGCCGAAGAACGTGTCAAAGCCGTGATGCGTGGGATGAAAATCCATGCCATAACTGCCGCCGAACACGCCGACATGCCATTTGCCGACGAGTCCGGTAGTGTAGCCGGCTTGCTTGAGGCGCTCGGCAACCGTCACCTCCGCGGGATTCAGCCCCCAGGTATGGCCGCTGTTCCAGATCACTCCCTCCATGTCCACCCGCGTCGGGTAGCAACCTGTCAACATGCCTGCGCGCGAAGGCGTGCAGACCGGCGCGGCGGCGTAAAAGGACGTCATGCGGAGCCCATCGCTGGCCAGACTGTCGATGTTCGGGGTCAGGCCGTTTGCCTCGTTCGGCTGCGGCAGCGGATCGTAGCTTGAACTGTAGCTGATCGGCGCCGGACCCGAGGCCGGATACGGGTTCGCCTCCGGATAGCTGTACGCGCCGACGTCGTTGATCCCCATGTCGTCCATGAAGAACAAAATGATATTCGGTGGCGGTCCGGTGATATCGATCGTCGCACTCGACGGGTTCCCCAGGGTCGCCCCGCCCGTCTCGCCGGACAGGTTGATCGAGAAGTGCTTCCCCTCGCTGTCGGGATTGTTGAGCAGCGGGACAAACACCGTTTGCGCGCCATCGACACCCTCTTCCCAATTGAGCGTGCCGCTGGTCGCGGTGTAATCGGTGCCGGCCAGCGCGGTGCCCTCGCCGGTGGCATAGTCGACCGATACCGCCCCGGCGCTGCCGCCGGTGCGCTCCACCGTCACCGTGATGCCGCCGCTGTCATAAGCTCCCGCATAGGTCGC
>JBNGDP010000001.1:185975-188242 GCA_049975345.1 Oceanipulchritudo sp.
GCGTAGGTCGACGGCTCGGGAACGGGCACCACATCGCTGAACGTGGTCCCCAGCAGGATGTTGTCCATCTCAACCGAGGCGCTTGCGCCGATACCAGTTGCATCGCCGCGCAGGTACAAGGAGTCGACGAAAGATACGCCCATGTCCCGGACAATCTGGAGGGTCGTCCCGCCCGCGCTGCCTTCAACGTTGGAGGTCGGATTCAGCCAGAGATCCAGGGTGTTGTAATTCGTGCTGCCGTCCTTCCAGAGCTTGCCCACAACGAATTGGGTGCCGGTGGTCGTGGTCGCGACATCCGCAAGTTTTGTGGTGGTGGTATTGGTGGAGCTATTTTCGCGAATCCGGCCGCGCAGCTCATCACCGCCACTGCCCAAAAGGAACCCCGCACTGTTCGTCAGGCTGGCAATATCCGTATCATCGGAGAGCGCGAAATAGAGAAAGTCGGTGGAAATGCCACTCCACTCCATAGCCACGGAGAAATAGACAGCGCCGCTTTGCGAGGTGAAGGTATTCGAGAAGGCAGCGGAAGTCCCGGCATTGTTGGTGGCCTCCTGCCCGATGAGAATGTTCTGGGACCCACCGGGGGAACTTACGGAGCCGGCGGTATAGCTCAGCCCTCCGGCGACGACGTCGACAGCCGTGTCCGCGGTAAAGCCGCTCTGCCCGTTGAGATCGCCGGGCGTGTTGGCTTCAAACGGAAACGTGATGATCGCCCCGGCGTGGAGTTGTGTCGCGAGGATCGCAAGCGAAGCGGAGAGTAGGGTTATTGTGCGCATAGTATTTAGATGATTTTGAGTTGGATGATGGGAGGTTTCAATTTCGTTGGGACGGGTATCCGGTGCCCGTGGACTTTTGATTCCCTCGTATCTTAGCAAATCGCCGCCATTGCCGCCATGGAATCTTCCCTATTTAATCTTTGATTTTCACCAAAATTTCCCCAAGTTGGACCCATCAGCCCGTATTTTTAAAGGAATCCTCCTTCATCCACCCATACCGTTTTTCCCTGAATACCCGCCATGAGCACCCTCCGGATCGGCCTCTTCATGAACCTCAGAAAGACCAAGGGGCGGCAACTGCTGGTGGGCATTCACGAGGAACTGGCACGCTGGCCGGACGTCCGGACAGAGGACATCCCGTACCATCTCCGGCTGTGGGGGGACGACCCATTCGGCGGCCTGGACGGCGCCCTTGCCGAATTCGACAAGTACGACCAGGCCAAGCCGTTCTGGGAGCTGCCGATTCCGGTGATCAACATTTCCGACGCGCTGCCGACGGTCCGCTTTCCGAAAAGCATCATGGAGGATGCCCGCGTCGGGCTGATGGCGGCCGGGCACCTGCTGGAGCGCGGCTACGAGCACTTCATCTGCCTGGGATCCGACGGCCACGTGGCGGCCGAGCGGCGGACCAACGCCTTTCTCGATTATTTGCGGCAAAAGGGGCATTCCCCCACCTGCTTGCAGGGCTGGTTTATGCCGGACAACGTCCTGGCCGACGCGCTGCGGCGGGAGCTGCAGTCGGCCAACGCGGCCACCGGCGTTTTTGCATGGAACGACACGTTCGGGCTGAATGCGGTACGGATCGCCCGGTCCGCCGGCAAGCGCATCCCCGAGGAAGTGGGCGTGATCGGCGCGGGCAACGACGACCTCCTCACCGCCATTTCACCGGTCCCCCTGAGCAGTATCCAAATGGACTGGAAAAGCGTGGGACGAGCCGCCGTGCAAATGCTCGCAAAAGCGCTGGCTGGGGAGCCCGTCACCGATGCGCAAAGCGATCGATGCGAACTGGTGATGCGTGCCTCGACGGAACGCTATCCGGTCAGCGATAGCCGCGTCGCCCGTTGCCTCGCCCTCATCGAACGCGACCTTGGTGGCGACCTGAGCATCCCCACCCTCGCCCGCCGGGTCGGTTGCTCGCGCAGTTCGCTGGAAGGCCATTTCAAGCGCGAATTGGGGCAGACCACCGCCCGCTACATCCTCGAGCGGCGGATCAAGCGCGCCCGCCGCCTGCTGCGCGAGACGGGCCTGCGCATCTACGAGATTGCCACGGCCTCCGGCTTCGAGGACGCCAACTACTTCGCCGCCGCCTTCAAGCGCCTCACCGGCACAAGCCCGAGCGCGTACCGGGATTCGGTCACGGAACCCGCGGGAGATTGAGATTCGGGAAATTGCCGGAATACCGCATCCGCCTGCTCCTCGATTTTCGCTCAAGAATTTGGTTCATCGTGGAATTTTGTGGAAATATTATCGCGGCGGACGCTGCGTCTTGAC
>JBNGDP010000002.1:0-303 GCA_049975345.1 Oceanipulchritudo sp.
GGCGAGGATCGAGGCAAATCGTTCCGTAGCCATCGATAACAGGTGCCGGCAGGCCTTTTCCTTGGCGCCGCCGGGTTTGGTCCCGTCGGCCACCAGCACCCCGACCAGCACTCCACGGACGTCGATCTTGGCCCAGAGCTGCCGCCCGCCCGCCGGCTGCTCCTCCAGAAGCCGCACCGCATGTCCGCTCAGGGTCCGGTAGGTCGCCTCGAACTGCCGCCATTCCGGATGCGTCTCCAGTTTCTCAAAAAGCACCTTGTGGATGATCAGGGACATCGGTCAAAAGAAATGCGCGTCATTATA
>JBNGDP010000002.1:313-94745 GCA_049975345.1 Oceanipulchritudo sp.
AATGCGTAAAGAAAGCATCAACTGCGTAGAAATTTCAGAAACTAATCCCGTATCATCATATTATGAGTTCAGCTAATACAGTATCTCCTCTCCCATTCGAGGTTCCGGTGGAAGTGGCCGATCTTTTATCGGCCTGCCCGTCGTTCAAGCTGGCCGGCTCGACGCGCGACCTGCTGGAACTGGCGGTTCCGTGTGAAGCGAGCGGCTGGCACGAAGTGGCCTATGAGGTGGAGGGCCGGGGCCGGGTTGTCGAGGCGCGGGTGTGCCGCGGGCGCAACGGAATCGTTGCCAACTATGAGGATGCGTACATGCGGCGCCGGGATCCGGACTGCATGGTGATCGGGGACGAGTTACCGACCGACAAACCGCGCTTCAAGGAACGGTACGGGAAATCCTTCGCGCCCTTGCGGGAGGAGACCTTTGCGTGGATGAAGACGCAGCCGCTGGCCCTCTTCGCCTTTTATGCGGGGGTGCAGGGGAAAGGAACGGAGGCCCTGGCCATTTTGCCGGATAATGCGGGATTCTTCGCATACGGGCTGGGGCTCCTGCAGGGCGTGATTCCGCTGGACAAAATTCCGACGAATTTCCACCCGCGGGCCATCATCTACGTGGCACCGCCATTCCGGCACAGTCATTTCGAGGGCAGACAGGTTGTGGTGCACAATCGCCGCGACAAGGGGCATGAACTGTTCAGCTATAATCTGTATCCGGGTCCGAGTGCCAAGAAGGGCATCTACGGGGTTCTCTTGAATCTCGGCGAGGCCGAGCAGTGGGTGACCATGCACTGCTCGACCGTTCAAGTGGTGACCCCCTACGAGAACAAGGTGGTCATTTCGCACGAGGGGGCCAGCGGCGGCGGCAAAAGCGAGATGCTGGAGCATGCCCACCGGCAGGCGGACGGCAGCCTGCTTCTGGGCCGCAACATCGTCTCAGGCGAAAAGCGCACCCTGACGATGCCGAGTTTCTGCGACCTGAAGCCGGTGACGGATGACATGGCCCTGTGCCACCCGTCCCTGGAGAAGGGCCGGGGCAAGCTGACCCTGATGGACGCGGAGGATGCCTGGTTCGTCCGCTGCAACCATATTGACCGCTACGGGGTGGACCCGCATTTTGAAAAACTGACGGTGCAACCGGCGGAGGACCTGCTCTTTCTCAACATTGAAGGACAGCCGGGAGCGACGACCCTGATCTGGGAACATATTGAAGATGAGCCCGGCATACCCTGCCCTAACCCGCGCGTGATCGTCCCCCGGAAAATCATTCCCGACGTGGTGGAGGGCGCGGTGGACGTGGATGTGCGCAGCCTGGGGATCCGTACCCCGCCCTGCACGGCGGACAATCCCACCTACGGCATTGTCGGCCTGTTCCACCTGCTGCCGCCGGCACTGGCCTGGCTGTGGCGCCTGGTGGCTCCGCGGGGGCACGCCAACCCGAGCATTGTCCAGACCGAGGGCATGTCCTCGGAAGGGGTGGGATCCTACTGGCCCTTTGCCACCGGCAGGCGGGTCGACCATGCCAACCTCCTCCTCAACCAGATCATTGAAACCCCCGAAGTCCGGTACGTCCTCATCCCGAACCAGAACATCGGGGCATGGGAAGTCGGCTTCATGCCGCAGTGGATCGCCCGTGAATACATCGCCCGGCGGGGCGGCGCGCGCTTCAGCTCCGACAAGATGAAGCCCTCGCTGTGCCCGCTGCTGGGATATAATCCCGGCTCCATCGTTGTCGAGGGACGCACCATCGGGGCCTGGTTTTTTGAAGTCGACAAGCAACCGGAAGTCGGTCCGGAAGCCTATCAGGCCGGTGCGGCCATTCTCCGGGAATTCTTCCACCGCGAGCTGGAGGTTTTCCTGGTCAACGACCTCTTGCCGACCGGGCGCAAGATCATCGAATGCTGCCTTTCCGACGGGACCGTCGCCGACTACAAGGATTTGCTCGGGCTTCCGGTCTTCGAAGAGGAGTCCTGAGCATTGGAGCGCTTTGACTTCACCTTCCACAAGGGCCGCAAGCCGTCCTTTGCGGATGTGCCCCCGGCGTATAAGCGGAGGCTCTTCGATGTGGACTACATCCACCTCAAGGGCCGCCAGTACGGGGACTTTTACGTGACCGCCCACGGTTGGGCGGTCATGGAATCGCTGCTCCCGGAGCACTGGTTTGTGGGCCGGCGCTTCAGCAAGGTCGGGCGTGCCCTGCTGGGGGCGACGGGAGCGGTCTACCGGGTGCCCGTCCCCCACCCCGGACGCGAGGATTTCGCCGTGGTGGTCAAGTTCAGCCGCTTTTGCCAGAGTGTCGGCATCACGGCGATCGACCCCAATCTCCAGTTCAGCGAGGACCGGATTCAGCGAATCAAGTCCGCCCATTTTCTTTCCCCGTTCGAGGAATTCGGCAACCTCAGCAAGCTGCGCAGGGCGGCCGGGCTGCAAATTCCGACCAAGGCGCCCCTTGCCATCTATTGTCCGCCCGCCCGCTACCTGGACTGGCAACTGGGACGCGAAAGCTACCTGAAGTCGATCCACAGCCGCAGCCTGCTGGAAAGCCAGGCCGGCGTTCCGGAGGATGCGCGCATCGATTATGATTGGGAGCGGCAATACATCCTGCTATACCGCTGGGTCAACGGGGTCGATGCTGAACAGGCCAGGGACGCGGGCCTGGTTTCCGATGCGGAGATGGTCGGGCTGGGAAAGGAGGCCCGGCGCGTCATGGAAACCCACGGATGGGAAGTGATGGACCACAAGCCCCGGCATGTCATCATCCGGGTCCGCAAAAACGATAAACTGGCACGCAGAAAGGGGGAGCTCCTGTGGGCCCTCGTCGATTACGAGCTGCTGTATCCCTACTCCCCCGGGGAAACGGCCTGAAGCGGAATACCTTTGACACAATGGCCCAATTCAAGAAACCACTCCCTGTCACCCCAAAACAGGAAAGCCCATGTTGAACATCGCCCTCTTCGGCCCGCCGGGCGCGGGTAAAGGAACGCAGTCGCAGCGGCTGATCAAGGAATACAACCTGTCCTACATCTCCACCGGGGATCTTCTTCGCAAGGAACTGGCGGAAGGAACCCAGCTCGGGGAGCAGGCGCGGGAAATCATCGCCTCCGGGGGGCTTGTCTCCGACGAGATCATCGTGCAGATCATAGAGAAGACCATTGCCGAGAACACCCATGCCGACGGCTTCCTCTTCGATGGCTTTCCCCGGACGACGATCCAGGCCTACATCCTCGAGGGACTGATGATCAAGTTGAACACTTCCCTCACCTGTCTGATCGACCTGCACGTGCCCGAGGAGGTCTCCATCGAGCGCCTCATCAACCGCGGCAAATCCTCCGGACGAAGCGATGACAACGAGGAGGTGATCCGCAACCGCTTGAAGGAATATGCGGACAAGACCCTGCCGGTCCTCCAATTCTACAAGGACAAGGGGGTGCGCTACGAGGTCGATGCCACGCAGTCCATTGACGCCGTTCACCGCGACATCCTGGAGATCATCCGCAAAGAGCAGAACAAGCGCCTCTTCAACATTGTGATATTCGGCCATCCCGGCTCG
The DNA here is from genome assembly GCA_049975345.1 of Oceanipulchritudo sp. GTDB lineage: Bacteria > Verrucomicrobiota > Verrucomicrobiia > Opitutales > Oceanipulchritudinaceae > Oceanipulchritudo. The sequence continues at coordinate 3,857 of JBNGDP010000002.1, forward strand.
GGGCGGGGCTCGCAGGGGAAGGCCATCGCCGAGAAGTTCGGGCTCGAGTACGTGGCCACCGGACCCATGCTGGAACAGGAAATCAAGGCCGGCACCGAACTCGGGGCAAGGATCGAAAGCCTCTACGCCAGCGGCGAGCTGGTGCCCGACGAGATCGTCGTGCCCCTCATTGAGAAGCGCCTCGCCAACGCGCAGAACGTGCGCGGGTTTATTTTCAAGGGCTTTCCCCGCACCCTGGTCCAGTCCTACATTCTGGAAGGGCTGCTGCGCAAGCATGACGCCACAATCGCCAAGGTCATTGAAATCGAGGTGCCCACGCTGGAACTGATCCGACGCCTCGACGAGCGGAGCAAGACCGACCGCTGCATGCCCTACGACTCCAGCACCGCGAAAATCGTCAAGCGCCTGCAGGAGCACGAGCAGAAGACCGTTCCGGTCATCGCCAAGTACAGCCAGCTGCACGAGGTCTCCAAGGTCGACGGCATGGCCCCGTTTGATGTCGTCTTCCAGCGCATCATCGACATTATTGAGCCCAAGGTGCTTTAAGGGAGTCACCTTGGCCCGGCCAAAGGGCAGCGCAAGCGGGTAATCCACGGGGCTGAGGAGTGGATAATACCGGTTTCACCAAGGTTTGATGCAATTGCGGCGGGCATTCGTGGCGCGCGCGCTTGCGCGCCGCTGCCAGGGCACTGGGAGACCATCCGCCCTTCGGCTGGCTCAGGGCGGGCAAGCGGAGGTCCCACGCTCATGCTCCACCTGATCAATCCATGCTGAAAGAGGTATAAGACGATCCCTTGACCTAGGCCGGAATTCGGAGATCGCTTAAACTGGAGCCATGAGCGGGAAAACCAGGTTCCAGGTGTTCGCCGCATGAAAATGCCTTGGTCGGCCGTCTTTCGGGCCCGGGCTCTCGCCGGCATCGAATGGTCCGGCTATGATCCGGAACGCGCTACACCGATCATGTGCGGTCCGCGATTCTCACCGCCGCCCAGCGGGCCGCCGCCCTGACCTACCCGGCGGAGGCCTGGGTCCGGGAGGCCCCGTTCGCCCTCGCCTACAAGCGGCGCGTCCTGACGGATCGCGGACTGGTCAACTGCTGGGAGCCCCAGCAGTTCCCGAACCGCCAGCCCGGCATTCCCGATGACGTGACCTGCTCCGTCCTCCTGTTCAAACAAAAGGGAGGTCCCCGCAGCTATGTTCTCTGGTCGGTCGGGGCCCATGCCACCGTCCTCGGAAAAACGAGCCGGCTGGTCAGTGCCGATTATCCGGGCCTGGCCTGTGACCTGATCGAGGAGTCGATCCCCGGTGCCCGCAGCCTCTTCCTCATGGGCGCCTCCGGGGAAACCCAGCCCTGGATCGCCACCCGGGAGGATCCGGAACAGCTCCGCCAGCAACTCGACGGGGAACTCGTCCTCGCAACGATCAGCAATGGGTCCCAAGGGTACTTTCCCGCCGAAGCCGACTTTCAGAACGGTGGCTACGAGGTCGAGGCCGCCCTCCACCAGGACGTCCAACCAGGCGATGGGGAAGCATTGGTCAGCCGCCTCGTCCAGTTGGCCGAGTCCTTGTAGCCGGCCTTTTTTTGGTTCTCGCTGATTCCTGTTTTTCTTAGGTTGTGGACCTTTTTTTTATGCATAGGACCGCTGAAGGTCCCCGTTTCCTTTCACAGGGCCGCCCCCTTGAGGAAAACGCATGCCGGAATGGCGGCGTTTGCGTAAGCCCTTTCAAATGCGTAATTGAATGAAACGTTTCGGTGTCGGTTATTTGTCGGGATTTTTTTCATGCAATTTTAATAGTACTAAAACTAATGCGCGGTTTATCTTTAGTGGCTGACCAAACTATTCCGGGACCCACTGCCTGTGCGCGGTCGGGGGGCAGTCTTTCATCCGGTTTTCGGTTTTTACATTCAGGAAAACCGAATCCGCTTCCGCGCCGGGCTTATAGCTGGCTTCCGTGCTCTCAAAAGGATTGACCCTATATAAGACAATTTTATCTTTTGCATAAGATAAACTGCACATAGAGGGCAAAATGAACAAGCTGAACAATATATGGATCAAGGGGGCAACGGGAGCGCTGGTAGCGGGGCTGATCATCGTGGGGACGCGGCAGTTTTACCCAATGAACGGGGTGAACCTTGCGGGGCACGTATTGACCTGGGCGATGGCGGCGATTGTGGGGTTAAAGATCACTCTTTGGGAGATCAGGGAGGAAGATTCCTGGGCGCATGGAGTGGAAGGGATGGAAGAGGCGCAAGGCGGAGCGGTTTCGACGGAGGTGGCAACCCGGATGCGTGGGCGTGAAACCACCGTGGTTGGTGGACCGGAGCGGATGGGCCTGCCTGCACCGGTGGACCGGGGGCTGGGTTTTGGGGTTGTGCGGGAGCGGAGCGGCGTTGGTGCGAGCGAGGGATTCCGGCAGCCTGCGGAGGCGGATAAAAAGGAATGCGTGGCCTTTGCGGCCGAGAATCCGATCTGTTGGCTGGCGACGGTGGATGAGAAGAACCGGGAGCGTCCCCATGTGCGGACGGTATTCCTCTGGAGGGCCGATGAGAGCGGATTCTACTTTATACTGTTTTCCTCCAAACGGGTGAGCCGCCAGATAAAGGCCAACCCGATGGTGGAGTTGTGCTTCCAGAACCATCCGACGGATCTGGCCAAGGCCCGGCAATTGAGGGTGAGCGGGCGCATGGAGTTGAAAAACAACCGCATTCTGCAACAAAAGGCCAGGGAGGACCGGACGATCCTGAACAAGCTGGCCGGCGACGGGGAGGAAACCCAGATGGAGATTTTCCACCTTTCCTCCTACGAAATGAAATTCTGGCAAATGGGAGCTGCGCGGCAGCGGGCCAAAAGCCAGCCTGTATGGGCTTAAGGTCCAAACCGGGGCCGGAAGGAAGCCTCCCCTAGAAGCGGGCAGTGAGGGAGATTCCGGCCATCGGCGCTGAATCAAGATCATCCTCGGCGATCTTGTCGCCGTCGCTGTCCTCGTAAGTGAGTTCCCCCTCGAGGAACATGCCGCCGTAGAGGTCGAGGGAGATGGTTTCACTGGCTCTCCAGGAGAGGCGCAGGAAGGCGGGGAAGCCCTCCACCTCCCCGATGCCGTCGGGGTTCGGGCCATTCTCGTCGAGGCGGAAGCGGTTGGAGCGCCAACCCCCGCCAAGGGCGATCTCCCACTCCGGGGCAAAGGTGTACACGACCTCCAGGCCGGCCGGGCCTGTCGGACCGGGACGGAACGGGTTGCCGATCCGCCAGCTTTCATTGATCCGCCAGTCGATCAGCAGCACGGGAAAGCCCTGCGTCTCCTCGAGTCCGGAGAAGACGCCGGCCCCGACGCCGATCGTCAGGGAATCGGAAAAGCGGTGTCCGTAGCTCAGGATGGCTCCTCCGCGGAGCGAATCCCCCCAATCGGCGCCGTCGCCGCGGGCGAATTCCAGGCTCGGGGCAAAAAAGAGCATGCCGGCCTCCCCCGCCGGCCTGCGCCAATTCAAGCCCACACTGTACTCGGTGACCTTGTCCCATGGTTCTTCCTGCATCAAATCGCTGGAACCGCTGAAATCATGCGAACGGTAAACGGCGCCGAGGGACAGCCCGATGCTTTCACCCCGGCCGAGGGAGCGGTCCATGTCCACCCGCAGGCTCGTGTGACGGGAACCCATCTCGCCCCCCTGGTCCAGGTCGGCATCGCCGATCCAGACATGGGAAAGGCTCAGGTCGGTCGAGATTTCCCCTCCCTGCCCGGAAAGAGCCATGGCAGGGATTGAAAAAAAGAAAATGGAAAGGAATCGGGATCGAATCTTGCGCATAGGGGCAGGTTTTTCAAAAATCCGGCAAATGCAACCCCATGGAAGAACTTATTCGGTCCTTGCGTACGGAGCCGCTGCCGACGGTGAAACCAACGACGCGCCGGCCATCCAGCGGGCCATTGACGCGGCGGCGGCGGCCGGTGGCGGCCGGGTGCTGGTTCCGGAAGGCGCGCGTGTCCGCGCCGGCTCCTTCGAATTGAAGTCGCGCATTGACCTGCACATCGCGGAAGGGGCCCTCCTCCTCAGCGCCACCGATATCGAAAGTTTCCCCCGCAAGGTTTTCTCCTTCGGGGAGGAATCGGAAAAGCGCCTCTGGATCGGGGCCCGGCACGCGGAGGATATTTCCCTGTCCGGTACGGGAACGATCGACGGCCAGTGCCGGGCCTTCGCCCTCGGGGAAAACGAATACAGCTTCAGCCCGACGGTTCCCTGGCGCCCCGCCCTCACCTGCTTTGAGGACGTGAAGCGGATCTGCGTCAGCGACCTCACCTTTCGCGATGCCGCCAACTGGACCCTTCACTTCAGCGGCTGCGAGGACGTCGAGGTCCTGCGCGTGAAGATTTTCAACAACCTCAAGTTTCCCAACGCCGACGGAATCGACCCCGACCATTGCAAGCGCGTGCGGATTTCCGGCTGCCACATCGTCTCCGCCGATGATTGTATCTGCCTGAAGAATACAGCCTCCTACACGCAGTACGGGGACTGCGAGGACATCGGGATCCGTGACTGCCGTCTGGAGAGCGCCTCAGCGGCCTTCAAGATCGGGTCGGAATCGCACAATGACTTTCGGCGGGTCCGCATGCACGGCTGCGTCATCGAGCGCAGCAACCGCGGACTCGCCATCCAGCTCCGCGATGGCGGCAGCGTCGAGGACATCGAATTCCGCGACATCCGGATCCAGACACAGCGATATTCACCGAACTGGTGGGGGGCCGGCGAGGCGATTTATGTCACCGCCCTTCCACGCACGGAGAAGACGGAAGTCGGATCCATTCGAAACATTCGTTTCCACAACATCCACTGCGAGGGGGAGAACGGTCTCGTCGTTTACGGGGATCCCGGGGACCGCATCCGCGGCCTGCATTTCGAAAACGTCCACATCGGGATTCTCCGTCACACCAAATGGCCCTCTGGCCTTCTCGACCTGCGCCCGTTCCAGGGCGGGTATGCCCCGCGCAACGCCTCTCCCGCCGGCGAACCAACCCCGTGGGGTTATCCGGCCGAACGTGAGCCAGCCGCCTTTTCCTTCTATGGGGCGGACGACATACAGTTCAACAAACTCACCGGTTCCCTGCCGGAAAACGATCCCCGGAAATGGGAGCTGATGCACGCCGACCGTCCGCTCCCCCTGCCCGTTCTTTCGCCCCCTCCCTGATCTCCCGGATTGACAACCGGTCATGTTATAACAATTGTTATTCCCATGGCCATGAAAACCAAAGTCCGCAAGATCGGGAATTCGCTCGGGATCGTCCTGCCGAAGGAGGCGCTGCAGGCGCTGCATGTCGAGGAGGGCGCCTCGCTGTACCTCACCAAGGCGCCGAAGGGCTCGCTGAACCTGATTCCCGAAAAGCCCGGGTTCGGGGAAAAAATGAAAGTAGCCGAGGACCTCATGAAACGATACCGGAACGCGCTTCGCGAACTTGCCAAATGAAGGAGCCAATTTGGATAGAGAAGGAAGACTGCCTGGCCTTCCACAGTGAATTGCTGGCCATGTTTGGTGGGCTCGAAGGGCTTCGTGACGAGGGGATGCTCGATTCTGCTTTGAACCGACCTTTGCATCTCTTCAATTATGGGGATGATCCGGATCACTTTGAACTGGCGGCTGCCTATGCATGCGGCCTGGTGAAGAATCATCCTTTCCTGGACGGCAACAAACGGTCCGGTTTCATGGCAGCTGCTTTATTCCTGGAAGTGAACGGCTGCCGGTTCAAGGCTCCCGAAGAGGAAGCCGTCCTCATGACCCGCGGTTTGGCAGCCGGGGAAGTCGAGGAGGCGGCCTACGCGGCCTGGCTTTCCGATTCTAGCGCACCAGGCGAATAAACGATTGCCCGCCCCACTCCGCCGATCCGGGCTCCAGCAACAGCTCCACGGATTCGGTGCCGTCGAATGCGGGAACCACATTCTCTTCCATCGGGGAAAGGGCCTCCCAGGTTTCCATGTCCGCTGAATGCTCCAGTCGAAACCCGAAAGGCAGGCTGCCGACCGGTCGGGTATAGCGGATGGCCAGGGTCGCCGCTTCCGAGGTGTCCCGGTCGATCCGGAGGGTCTCCAGCGCATCCGACTTGTCCTCCGTGAGGTCAAGATAGCACCAGAGGGCCCAGACGAAGAAGAAGTCCCCCCAGATCAGGCCGTTGTCCTCATTCGGGCCGGGATACACCGCGCACCGGGAATGATGGTAGCACCCGTGGCGGAGGATCGACAATTCCGGATCGGAAGCGTCGCACAGGTATTCCCCGCCGCACAGCTCAAGCAGGATGGCCTCCGCATCCGAAAGGTAGCGGGCACGGTCCGGATCCCCGTCCGGAAGGGCGGCCACCAGTTGCAGGATACCGGCCAGGGCCATCGCCCCGGCGGAGGTGTCCACTTCGGTGTCCGGCTGGGGGATCGCGTAATCCGGTTCCGACGGATCGGTCCCCCCGTACAGGGCGTAGTCAAAATCCCATGACGGAACCATCTTTCCCTGCCGCCGAAGGTCCCCGGGAAACCGGTCCGGCAAATGGTCGAGATAGAAATCGAGCTGCTCCTTGACCGCCGGCAACAGGCTTTCATCCTGCGTGTACGCGTAGGCGACGGAGGATCCGTAAACAAACCAGGCCTGCCCGCGGGACCAGGTCGTAGGGTCGTCGTGGCCCTGCTTGGCCTCGTTGAAGAGGAATTGCGTGTAGGTCGGGGAGCTTTCCTCCCAGTCCCAGTAACTGCGCTGCCAGGTACCGGCGGAGCCCGGATTCCGGTTGCTCCCGAAGGTCCCGCTGATGATGTTGAGGTGGCTCAAGGCCTTGGATCGCCAGTCTGCCGCCTCGGTCACCTCCGGGTTTATCCGGGACGCCCAGACCAGCTGCTCGACATTCGGCGTATGGTCGATGAAGGCGTGAAAATAATACTGGTTATCGGTGCGATCGGCCTTGCGCCGGTAGCCCATGATCCCGATGTCCTCGTGGAAATTCCCGGTGTCGGTCGCCCGGTCGTAGGGGGTGGCAAGGATTTCCGCGCCCTGGCGGAGGTAACCGGCCGCTGCCTCCCGCTCGGAAAGGTCTTCCGCGGCATGATACCACGGCCGCAGGACGAACAGGTTGTTCATGCTCATGTCGCCCCCGGAGAACCCGAGAATCGGCGTGGCCCAGCGAATGGCCTCGTCCTTCAGGGCCTGGCGCCGGACCGGATCGCTTTCCCGGTCGGCTAAAAGGAAGAGCATGCCGGGGAGCGCTCCCCTGGCCCAGAAGGTTCCTCCGCCTTCCTTTGTGATAATCCATTCCCCATGAACATATTCCGCCCGGTCCTCCTTCGCCTCGTTCTCCGTGAACTGCGGATAATACAGGCCTGCCGGCTCGATGGCGTCAAGGTAGGCCAGAGTGCGCTGTAGCTGTGCGTCCGCTACGCCCCAGGCGCGCTGGGCCTCGGCCAGGACCACCGGGTCGGCCACGATTCCAGTGGCATGCACCACATTCGAGAAAAGGATAACTGCGATAAGAAGGGGAGCTGAGGGGTGTTTCATTTCTGGAGGATTTCCAGATGAAGCTTGGTCCGCGCTTTTGAAATTTTCAATCCTTTCCTGCTTTCCTTATTCTACTTGCCTCATATCCCATGCACCCCATGCGACTCCGACCGCCAACTGCCGGGAGCCGTGCCATGGGCCCGCTGAAAAGCGCGGTAAAAGGAGCTGAGCGAGCCGAAACCGCATTCCATGGCGACATCCAGCACGTTCTGCCGGGACTCCAGCAGCAGGCGGGCGGCAGCCTCCATCCGGGCCTGCCCGAGCATGGTGGCCGGCGGGGGTAATCCGGCCGATTCCAGCAGCCGGTACAGTCCGCTCCGGCTCAGCCCGGCGCGGCGGGCCAGCTCCCCCGCATTGCGGAGACGGACGGCATCCCGCTCAATGAGAAGCAAGACCTGCTGAAGGATGTCCATGCGCGGCTCCGGACCGGGCAGGGTCTGGAAGGCCTCCTCCAGCACGGCATCCTCCTGCAAAACCATGAGGAATTGCAGCAGGAGCGACTTCCGCATGGGAAGCGCGACCGGTTCGGTCCTCGCGGCCCAGTTGAGGAGGTCATTCCCGATGCCCCGGAGGCGGATGGCGGTCCGCTTTCCGCAGGGGATCCGCGGCCGCGTGCGGCTCAGCGTGGCCAACCGGAGAAGGGTTTCCCAGGCAATCCGGTCGGCGGCGTTCCCGGGAGCAAAGCACCGGTGGCGTATCCGAAGGACAATCCACCCCGCCGGACCTCCCGTGCGAATGCTTCGTTCCGCTCCCCCTCCGACCCAGCCAAGCTGCCCCGGGCGGATTTCCGCTTCCCCCTCCTGGGACCGTATGAGAAGGATCCCTTTTTGCACGAGATAGCCGTAGTGGCCGGACTTTACACCCGCTGCAACGCGTACAGGAAAGGAAACATGGACTTCTTCCGCTTCGATGGCATGCTGGTCGGAGGATGATGGAATCACGTATTGAGACAAAATGGGAAATCTTTTGGAGTCAATGAGAAGACGGGAGCCGCCCTTTCCGGCATACTTCCTGGCATGAGCGGAAAAAACGAGTTCATGCCGGACTTCAAGGCAGCGGAAACCTTGTACCACAATCCCCTCTCCTCGGAAAGCGACGTGGCTGATTGGATCCGCGAGGGCCGGCCCGTGGTGGCGTTTGAAGGCGGGAAACTGCGGTTGTCGAACGCCATGGACCCCTCCCTCGGGCAGGCGGCGAATTACCTTTTCTGGGCTCCTCCCGTGGTGGAGGGAAGTTTCCGGGCAAGCTGGAAGTTCCGTCCGCTGGAGGAACCCGGCCTGGCCATGTTCTGGTTCTGCGCGGCCGGGCGCAAGGGGGAGGATCTCTTCGACCCGTCCCTTGCCAGGCGCGAGGGGAATTACCGGCAGTACCACAGCGGGGACATCAACGCCTACCACCTCTCCTACTTCCGCAGGAAAAACCCGGACGAGCGCGGTTTCCACACCTGCAACATGCGCAAGAGCCATGGCTTCCACCTGGTCTGCCAGGGGGCCGATCCGATCCCCGATGTCGGGGATGTCCAGAAGGACTTCGAAATGGAGGTCGTCAAGCTCGGGAACTGGATCCGCTTTGCCGTCGACGGGCTGGTTCTCTTCACCTGGAAGGATGATGGTTCGATCGGGGGTCCGCCCCACACGGCCGGCCGTTTCGGATTCCGCCAGATGGCCCCGCTGGTCGCGGCCTATTCGGATTTCCTCGTTGAATCCATCAGGGAGAGCAAATGAACAATCCGGAACGCGCCGCATGGTCGCTGCGGCTACCGCTGGAAAAAGCGGTGGTCGGGGAAAGCCTCTTCTGCCCCCTGGAACCCAACGAGGAGAACGACACCCTGTTTTCCGATTGGGAATGTCCCCTGCTATGGAAATGGGTCTCGAGCCGGCTGAAGATCGATGACGCCTTCGAGGGAAAGCCGGCCCTTCGCTTCAACTTCGCCCGCCGCACCCCGGAGGAGGTGTGGAAGACCAACTGGTCCCTCTGGTATGATACCGCGCTCGTGACCCGGGAACGCCCGCCGGGGGACATCACCCTGCGCGCCACCCTCACCTTCGAGGAGGTGACCACCGGCTACGGGTCCGACAACAACAGCTTCGTCCGCCCCTGGACCGGGATCGTCGCCCGCATGGTCGACCTGCGCCGCTACTACTTTTTCTGTCTTGAATATCCCGATACCATCGCCCTGTACCGGCGGGAGGACAACACCTGGACCTGCCTGGCACGGCGCTCCTGCGACCTCGATCCCTTCACTCCGAACACGATCGAGCTGCGCCTCCGCGGACAATGGTTCCAGGGATTCCTTGATGGCGGGCGGGTCTTTGCCGTGGCGGATTACGCGTACGAAAGCGGCCAGGCCGGCCTCCGCGCCACCTCGGAGAGCTTTGTCACGGACTTTTCCATTGAAGCGGACCCGGCCGCGGTCCGGCGGTTCAGCATCCTCCGGGCCAAGGAGGAGCGCGAGCTTGCCGAGGCGCGGGAGCGCGTCCCTTCCGCCGAAATCGGGAAGACCCTTTCCCTGCCGGAGGCGGCACCGGTCATCGACATGCGGGTGGCGAATTTCACGGGGGCCGGGGACCCGCAAATCTTCTACACCATCGGGGACTCCCCGGACGGGGCCACCGGTGTCCTTCGGGACCTCGACGGAAACGAAATCTGGCGCAGCACCGGACCCCGTCCGCTGGGATACCAGGTCACCACCCCCGATGACAATGGTATCTGCAATCTCATTACATTCTCGTCCGACACCCTCCGCCTTGTCGACGGGCGAACCGGCAAGGCCCTGAAGGAGCGGGCATTCGCCTCCCTGCCCAATCCGCCCCGGCGAATGGGCCACCTGCCGGACACCATGGCCGACCTGGCCGGCCGCGGATCCGCACGGGACTTTATCTTCACGGCCGGCCCGAATGATCCCAGGGTCTGGGCCCTGGGACCGGAGCTGGAGGACCTGTGGCACTTCAGCGCCGGATCCGGCACGGGGCACAACAGCCATGTGGCGGTCCTGGATGTCGACGGCGATGGCCGCGAGGAAGTCTTCGCCGGGGGCAGCCTCATCAGCGCGGAGGGCCGGGAAATCTGGCGTCAGGAAGAGCTCCTGCGCCGCCTGAAGGCCCCGAACGCCGGCCATGTCGACATGACCCAGATGGGCTTTTTCTGCGAGGATGAAACGATCCCGGTCCTCCACATGGAGGGAAGCTCGGCCGGACATCTCGTGAGCGATGCCCGGGACGGCTCGACGATCATTGACCATCCGCAGGGGCACGTCCAGGGCGGTTGTGCGGCACGGCTCGTTCCCGGCGAGCCGGGGATCCAGGTCGCCGCCTCCTGCCGGCACGGGAATTACGGCATCCTCGCCGTCTACTCGGGCGATGGACGGCGCCTTTCCCGTTTTCAACCGGATTATCGCTCGGACGGCGTTCAACCGGTGAATTGGGACGGATCCGGAATCGAACTCCTCCTGATCGCCAAGGATCCCGCCCGGGCCGGGCTATACGACTGGCGGGGCCGATGCCTGGTCCCCCTCACCGGTTTGCTCCCCCCATCCTACCTGCCAAGCATTCCGAACAAACAGCGGGACTTTGTCATGACGCGCATCGGGGAGGATCCCCGTGACTGCCTGATCCTCCGCATCCACCATGAATTGCGCTTCCTCCATCCTGCGGGTACCCCACCCGCGCGATGTTATTGTCCAAAGCGAAGGTCCAGCGTGTCCCTGCCCGCCTGGACCGGGTAAGCCACCGGCGAATTGACAACCCTCCCCCCGGTACGGATACAATCCAAGGATATGCCAACCATCCCGATTCCTCCCTCAGTGGGGCTGATCGGTTGCGGAAACTTTGCCCGGCGCCAACACCTGCCCAATCTCGCCGGTTGGGAGGGATGCCGCCTGCGCTCCGTCTGCGACCGCGATCCATCGGTGGCCCGCCGGTGCGCGAAGGATTTCGGTGCGTCCATGTCCACGGCGGAACCGGAGGAGCTTCTGGCTGACCCGGAACTCGACGCCGTCATCATTTCGGTTCCGGATGCCGCGCAGGCCGGACTCGTCCTCGCCGCGATTGCCGCCGGAAAACAGGTCTATGTGGAAAAGCCCGTGGCTGGGGAAAAAGCGGTTTTTGCGCGGCTGATCCGAGCGCGCGACACGGCTGGCTGTCGCGTGGCCGTCGGCTTCAACAAGCGCCGCGCCCCCGCCTACCGGGCCGCCCACCGGCATATCATTGCCATGGGCGGGGCGCGCAGCCTGTTCCTCAGGATGACCGACGACGCCTGGCGCTGGGCGGCCGATCTTCCGCAAGGCAGCCTCCTCCGGCATGACGCCTGCCACCTTTTTGACCTCGCACAATGGCTGAGCGAGAGCCCGATTCGGCAGGTCATGGCAAGCGGCGGCCTGCCGGACGAACACGCGGCGCTCTTGCATCACGAGTCCGGCCTTACCTCGGCCATCCTCCTCAGCGGCAATGCCAGCATGGACTTCCCCAAGGAACGTATGGAGGCGGTCACCCCGCATGGTTGCGTGACGATGGATGATTTTGTCGAAGTGCGCACCTTCGGGGATCCCGGGCAATCCTTCGTGGAGACCTTCCCCGGCCTGGCCGCACGCCAAGCCGATTGCCCCTGGGTTGCAAAACTGGGGACCCGGGGCCTGCCGGGTATGCTGGAGCTACGGCGGGAACTGCTCCGCCAATGGCGCCAGTCCGGAAAGCCGGTCCCCGATGTCATCCCCAATTTTCTGCGCGACCAGGGCTGGCGGGATTCCATCCGGGAGTTCCTCGCCTGCATCGCCCACAACAAACCCCTTCCGCACGCCACCCTGGAGGACGCTTCCACGGCCGCCGCCGTTACCTGGGCCGTTGAGCAGAGCCGCGCCTCTGGAAGAGCCGTCTCCCCCGCGGATTGGTGAGCCAGATATGAAGAAAACACTGGTTTACTGGGACTCCAATCCGAATCCGGGACGGACGGAAGCCTTCACCCTGGCCGGGGAACGCTTTGCCAAAAGCGAGGGGCTTGCTTTCCGGTATGTTCCGGTTGGAATCGAGAATTATGTGCAACAGGTGCGGCAGGCCTGGGAAGGGGGTTCGGGGCCCGACATCATCGATGTCTGGCCTGCATGGGTCCCTCAACTGAACCACTCCGGAGGATTACTCGCCCTCGATGACTGGATTGCAGACTGGCCCGCCGCCCTCCATCGCTCCTGATCCTTGTCCTTCTCCTTGAACCCAGGGACCTCCTTCTTTTCCAGTCACCCTTCCCTTTTGCACAAGGTTGAAGAGCCTGTTTCCCGGATTCATGGTATTAATTATCCTCATTTCATGCACTTATAGAATTAGCAATTCTAATCTTTAGTCTTTCCTTTCCTTGCCATGATTTGGAAAATCCATCGCACAAAGGAGAAGGATATTCATGGCCATGCCGACTGCTACAGAAGTACCGCCGCCGAACTGTCCGGGCAAAGAAATGAGCGAGGACCAGATGCTCGCGCAACTGGACGGGATCATCGATGAATACAAGGAAAAGCCGGGCGCCCTGATCCCGGTCCTGCAAATGGCGCAGGGCCTGTACGGATACCTGCCCGACCCGGTGCTGCTGCGGATTTCAGAAAAGCTGAAAATCCCCTTCAGCGAAGTGGCCGGGGTGGTCGGCTTCTACTCCTTTTTCTCGCGGCACCCGCAGGGGCGCCACCAAGTGCGGGTCTGCCTGGGAACCGCCTGCTATGTGCGCGGGGCCAAGGAAGTGCTGCAATCCCTCAAGAAGGAACTCGGCATTGAGATCGGGGAATCCACGCCGGACCGCTGCTTCTCGCTTGAGGTGGGCCGTTGTTTCGGGGCCTGCGGCCTGGCACCGGTGGTCATGGCGGATGTGGATGTCCACCAGCGGGTCAAGCCCTCGAAAATCAGGGAGCTTCTCGAAAGGTACCGGGAAGAGGAAACCAAAAATCCGGAAGGGGCGTAAGTATGATTCAGAAAAGCGGAGACGAACTGATCCGGACCTTTGCCGAGCTGAAGGCGATCCGGAAACGGATCCGGGCGGGGAAACGGAAGGCGGAAAACCAGGATCCGGGATGCATCCGGCTGTGTGCCGGCGGGGGATGCCTTTCCTCCGGTTCCTCGGATGTGCTGGAAGCCCTCAAGAACAGCCTCGGATCGCGGGGCTTGCTGGACAAGATCGAGCTCAGGGAATGCGGCTGCATGGGGCCCTGTTCAAGCGGGCCCGTGATGATGGTCGGACGGGAGGAAACCGTGTATCGCGGGGTCCGGCCGGAGGATGTCGAGACCATTGTCGGGCAGCACCTGGTGAAGGGCATCCCGGTGGAGGACCTCCTCTGGAGAGACGACCAAGACGGCGCTATTCACCGGTCCTGGGACGAGATTGATTTCTTCAAGGGCCAGGAAAAGATCGTCCTGCGCAACTGCGGGCGGATTCATCCCACCTCGATCGGGGACTACATCGGAGTGGACGGATTCATGGCGCTCGGGAAGGTCCTCACCGAGACTGATCCGGAAAAGGTGATCGCAACCGTGGAGGAATCCGGGCTTCGGGGGCGCGGGGGCGCCGGCTTTCCGACAGCCATGAAGTGGCACCTGGCCCGCCGGGCCGAGGGCGAGGTGAAGTACATTCTCTGCAACGCGGACGAGGGGGATCCCGGCGCATTCATGGACCGCAGCGTCCTGGAAGGGGATCCCTTTTCGGTTATCGAGGGGATGACCATCGGGGCCTACGCGATCGGTGCCGCTTACGGGTACGTGTATGTGCGCGCGGAGTACCCGCTTGCGGTGGAACGCCTGCAGGCGGCCATTGCCGCCACCCGGGCCCGGGGGTTGCTCGGGGAGAACATCCTGGGCAGCGGATTCAATTTCGACCTCGAGATCCGGATGGGCTCCGGCGCCTTTGTGTGCGGCGAAGAAACGGCGTTGATCGCCTCCATCGAGGGGAAGCGGGGCGAACCGCGGCCGCGCCCCCCCTTCCCTGCCAACAAGGGGCTCTGGGGCGCCCCCACGGTCCTGAACAACGTCGAGACCTTTGCCAACATTCCGGCCATCCTGAAAAACGGCGGCGACTGGTATGCACAATTCGGGACCAAGACCAGCAAGGGCACGAAGGTTTTCGCGCTGGCCGGTTCGATCCGCAATTCCGGGCTGGTGGAGGTGCCCATCGGCACGACGCTCGGGGAGCTCATTTACGACATCGGCGGCGGTACCAAGGGGGACCGCCCCTTCAAGGCGGCCCAAATGGGGGGACCGTCCGGTGGTTGCATACCGCGCCAGCACCTCAACACCCCGCTGGATTATGAATCCCTGCAGGAACTGGGGGCGATCATGGGTTCGGGCGGCCTCATTGTCATGGACGAAGACACCTGCATGGTGGACGTGGCCCGCTTCTTCCTTGAGTTTGTTCAGGAGGAATCGTGCGGCAAATGCGTTCCCTGCCGGGTCGGAACCAAGCGGATGCTGGAAATCCTCGAGCGCATCTGTGCCGGAAAAGGGGAACCGGGGGATATCGAGAAACTGGTGGAACTGGGGGAAACGGTCAAGGACACCTCCCTGTGCGGGCTCGGGCAATCCGCCCCGAATCCGGTTCTCTCGACGATCCGTCATTTCCGGGAGGAATATGAGGAGCACATCCACCAGAAGTTCTGCCGCTCGGGAGTGTGCGCCGGCCTGGTCCGGGCCCCCTGCCAATGCGGTTGCCCGGCCAACGTGGACGTTCCGGGCTTCGTATCCCTGACCGGGGAGAAGCGTTACGCGGAGGCCCTCCGGCTGCACCGCGAACGCAATCCCTTCGCCGCCATTTGCGCGCGGGTCTGTTTCCACACCTGCGAAAGCATGTGCCGGCGGGCCAGCATTGACGAGCCGGTTTCGATCCGGGGCATCAAGCGCTTCATGGTCGACCAGGAAGTCACCATCCAGCTGCCTGAGGTCCGGGAAAACGAGGACAACGCCAGACGCCGGATCGCCATAGTCGGCGCCGGCCCGGCAGGGCTTTCGTGCGCCTATTTCCTTGCCCGTCTCGGGTACCGCCCGGTCGTCTTCGAGGCGGAATCCCGCCCCGGGGGCATGCTCGTGCAGACCATCCCGGCCTACCGTCTGCCCCGGGAGACCGTGGCCCGTGAAATCCGGATGCTCGAACAGATGGGGGTGGATATCCGCACCCGCCAGCGCCTTGGCTCCGACTTCACCCTGCAATCCCTCAAGGAGGACGGCTACGAGAGCGTGTTCCTCGGTATCGGCATACCGGGCGGCGTCAAGCTGGAGATACCCGGTGCCGCCGGCCCGTGGGCCGTGGACGGGCTTTCCTTCCTTCGCGAATACAATGAGCGCGGCTCCGTTCCCGTTGGGAAAAAGGTGGTCGTTGTGGGCGGGGGGAATTGCGCGACCGACACGGCACGAACGGCCCTGCGCCTGGGTGCGGAGGTCAGCATGGTCTACCGGCGCTCCCAGGCCGAGATGCCGGCCTACGCCGAGGAGATCGAGCAGGCCCTGCAGGAAGGGGTCCGGATCCACACCCTGACCAATCCGGTGCGGATCCTCCGTGAAGGGGATTTCATCACCGGGGTCGAATGCTCCAAAATGCAGCTCGGGGATTTCGACCGCTCCGGCCGGCGCCGGCCCCTGGAATCCACCGATCATTTCATCCTGGAAGCGGACCAGGTCATCTTCGCCATCGGACAGGAATTCGATTTTGAAGGTTTCCTCGGGGAGGCCGGAATCGAGACGGTGAATGGGAAGACGATCCGTACCGACAAGCTGACCGGGGCCACCAGCGTGCCCTGGATCTTCGCGGGTGGTGATTCCTCGACCGGACCCTTGTCCGTCATCGAGGCGATCGCCGGTGGCGAACGGGCCGCCGTCGGCATGGACGCCTACCTGACCGGCGAAACACACGCCTTCTGGCGGAAGGAACACCCGAACACCACCGCCTACGACCCCGACGCCGATCCGGTTCCCTACCCGAGGGAAGCGGTCGCCACCCTGCCGGTGGAAAAGCGCCGCCACAACTTCGATGAAGTGGACCTTCCCTGGGTGGAAAGCGTGGCCATCCGCCAGGCCAGACGCTGCCTGCGTTGTGACTACGGAAAATAGGAGAGCCGAATTGTGACCACCATCAGCATCAACAATCGCGAATACGAGGTGGAGGATTCCCTGACGATCCTCGAGGCGGCCCGTCTGGCCGGGATTGAACTCCCCACCCTGTGCAAAATGGAAAACCACCCCGCCATCGGGGCCTGCCGGCTCTGCGTGGTCGAGGTTGAGGGGGCCCGGACCCTGCAGGCCGCCTGTTCGGTGCCGGTCCGCGAGGACATGCGCATCCACACCCGGACCCACCGGGTCCGGGAGGCCCGGAGAACGGTCGTGGAGCTTCTTCTCTCCGAGCATTGCGGGGATTGCCAGACCTGCTCGCGCAACGGCGACTGCGAACTTCAGGACGTCGCGCGCGAACTGGGCATCCGGGAAATCCGCTACCCCGGGGAAAAGTGTGCCGCAGGGGTCGACGACAGCACCCCCGCCCTCCTGCGCGATGTTGGCAAGTGCATCAAGTGCCGCCGCTGTGTGACCGTATGCAACGAGGTCCAGGGCGTCGGGGCCCTCTATCCGCAGGGGCGCGGTTTCGACACCCGGATCGGGCCGGCCTTCACCATGGACCTGGCCGATGTTCCCTGCGTCCAGTGCGGCCAGTGCGCCGCCGTCTGCCCCGTCGGGGCCATCACCGAGCGCTCCCACATGGAAGCCGTATGGGAAGCCCTCGAGGATCCGTCCAGGCACGTCATCGTGCAGACCGCTCCGGCCATCCGGGCCGCCCTCGGGGAATGCTTCGGATACGAGCCGGGCACCCTGGTGACCGGCAAGATGACCAGCGCCTTGCGCCAACTGGGATTTGACGCCGTATTCGACACCAACTTCACCGCCGACCTCACCATCATGGAGGAGGGAACCGAGCTGCTGACGCGCCTCAAGCGGACCCTCGTCGAGGGTAAACCGGCAAGCCTGCCCATGTTCACCAGTTGCTCCCCCGGATGGATCCGGTTCGCCGAGTTCTTTTTCCCGGAGTTCCTGCCGAACATTTCCACCTGCAAATCGCCGCAGCAGATGTTCGGCGCTGTGGCGAAAACCTACTACGCCGGCAAGATCGGGGTGAAGGCGGAGGACATGACCGTCGTCTCCATCATGCCCTGCACGGCGAAGAAATTCGAGGCCCAGCGGCCGGAAATGAACGACAGCGGGGTGCGGGACGTCGACTACGTTCTGACCACCCGCGAACTGGGCGACATGATCCACTCCGCCGGCATCGACTTCCGGAGCCTTGAGGACGACCGGATGGACGCGCCCCTCGGGCTTTCCTCCGGGGCCGCCGATATCTTCGCCAACACCGGCGGGGTCATGGAAGCGGCCATCCGCACCGCCTACGAACTGGTGACCGGGCGTCCCCTCCCCATGGAGGGCCTGCACGTCAAGTCCATCGCCGGCCTGGATGGGCTCAAGGAAGCCGTCCTGAAACTGGAGGACTGCGTTCCGGAATGGTCGTTCCTCGAGGGGGTGGAGCTGAAGGTGGCCGTCGCGCACGGCCTCGGCAACGCGCGCAAGCTGCTCGAGGCGATCCGCAGCGGCGCCCGGGAATACCATTTCGTGGAGGTGATGACGTGCCCCGGCGGCTGCATCGGCGGGGGGGGACAACCGCGGATGACGGATGATTCGGTGCGCATGAAGCGCATCGAGGCCATCTACCGGGAGGACGAGGGCAAGGAGATCCGTACTTCCCATAATAATCCGGAGGTGGCTCAGCTGTATGCGGAATTCCTCGGCACACCGCTTGGGGAGAAATCCCATCATCTCCTACATACCCGGTACAGCCCCGCCAAGACGCTGGCCGGAACCTGAGTCTAGCCGTGCTGCCCGCCCTCCTCACCGCGGTCTGTTTTGCCGCTGCGGCTGTCAGCGCAAGACAGTCAACAGACCTGAACGGGGCCCTTTGGGCAAACCTGCTGCGGCTGCTTTTCGCGGTTTTCCTTCTCGGCGGCATCACCCTGCTGTTCTGGCAAACGCTTCCGGGATGGATTACGGGGCTGTTTCTTCTGGCGGGAGGCATTGGATTCGGGCTCGGGGGATTCTGCATGATGCAAACGCTCCAGCGTCTCGGATCGCCGAAGTCGCTGCTCACCGTCGAGAGCGCAACGGCGGTTTTGGCCGGCATCCTTTCCTGGATCCTTCTCGAGGATGCCCTTTCCGGCAAGCAGATCACCAGCTGCCTCGTCATCATTTCGGGGGTCCTGCTGGCGGGATCGACATGGATGGAGGAGAATTCGCCGCGCAGGGAACCGCTTTCCGGTTATTTCTTCGGAATGGGGGCGGCCCTGTTCCAGGCCCTGAGCCTGGTGTTGAGCCGGGAAGCCTTTTTGAGTGCCGCTTCCCAGGGGATGGAGATCGGGAAATTCAACGCCGCCTTCATCCGCTTGCTGGGCGGTCTGCTGATCGCATTTTTGCTGATTGTTATCGGGACCCGCCTGCGCAAATCAAAAACCCCGTTCAGCGGCCCGGTGCTACCGCACCTGTTCCGGAAACGGCCCTTATCCAGGCAACCCCTTTTCTGGGCCGGGGCAAACGCTCTCTTTGGCCCGGTTCTCGGGGTGACCTGCTGGTTGTGGGCGGTGAGCCTGCTGAATCCGGGCATCGTCCAGTCCGTCGCAGCCACCGCCCCGCTGATGAGCATTCCCATTTCCCGCGGTCTTGAATGGAACCGGCTCGGTTTCCGCTTTTATATGGGCGCCCTTATCGCCATCTCCGGCATAACGGCTTTGCTGTTATGGTAAGCTCATTACATCGCCGTTTGGAGGGCGGAACCAGGATTGCGGCCCTGGCATGCCTGGCCGGAGTCTTTACCGGTGCACTTGCCGCGCCGGCGGAGGTTTCCCGGGAAATCGTGGAACTGGATCCCTTCGTGATCGAGGAAGGCCCGCTTGCCCGGGCATCGGAAATTGTCCTGGTAACGGAATTGCCCGACCGGGTTCCGGGCAGCCCGGTCGAGCGACTGGCGGCCCTTCCCGGAATCTCACTCAATACAAGGGGGGCATTTTCCTCCGAGCCGATGATTCGCGGTCTCGGATTCGACCGTGTGGCGACGCGCTTGAACGGGTTGCCCCTTCCCAACGGCTCCCCGACCCGGACCCATTCGCCCTTGAATGCCTTCGGATCGACCGGTGGACGCGCCCTGGCGGTCTCCTCCTTTCTCCCCTCCCTGTCCCTTGGCCCGCCGGCCTCGGGTGGAGCGATCGATATCGCCGAAAACTGGACGCTTGACGGGAATGGGGACCTCGTTGTCCAGCCGTTCACCTCTCTTGGAATCACCTGTCTGCCCGACCGCGGGGGGATCCGGTGGGACGGATCCGCCGCCAGTGAAATCGGGCGGGCCGGCTACCGGCTTTCCTTCTTTGGTAGTGACATTGGCAACTACAAATCGGGTGATGGCCGGGTGGTCCCCGCCTCCCACGCGGACCGGGGTGTCTTCGTTTCAATCGCCGGCAAGGCTGGCGCCGGGTGGATGCATTCCCTTGACGGGACCTGCCGCAAGCAGTTGCTTTCCGACAACATCTCGCTTCCCCTGGACAGTGGCGACGGAGAGACCCTGGCGGTCACCGCGACCCACCAGGCCCCGTCCCGCGTAAACGGCGCGGACGGCCCCCGGGTCCGGTACGGATATTCCCGCTCGAGGGCGCGGCTGAGCAACCTTGCCCGGGAAAACATCCCGGTCCCTGTGATCACGGATACGGACACCGAGAGCGGCCATCTTGACGGTTCCATGGTTTCCTCTTTCCCTGCATCGGGAACCTTCGCATACGGGCTTGATGCCGGTTTTGAGCGGCGTGCCGCGGTCCGTAAGCGGGGACCGGTGGCCCGGGACTACATCTGGCCCGATATCCACAGCCGCCGGGTCGGCATTTTTGTGGAAAACCGCATGGAGCCACGGCCGGACTGGAGCCTCCGCACCGGGTTGCGCTGGGACTTTGCCGAAAGCGAGGCCAAGGGGGCCGGGGAGACGGCTTTTGGCGTGCCCATACGGCAACTCTACCAACAATTCTCACCTTCCGGGCGGGCCGAAACAGAAAACACCGACCATGGGCTCAGCGCCAATGTCTTGCTGCAGGTCGATCCCACGGAAAAAACCCGGTTGTACGCGGGAATTGGATCCAGCCTGCAATCCCCCCCTCCCACCGAACGGTACCGCGCCTTTCTCAACGCCCTCGGCGGAGGATTCGAGGTTGGCAACCCCGCCCTGGAACCGGAGCGCAAATGGGAGCTTGTCGCCGGATCGGAATACCGTTTTGAGTCTCTTTCCATCCAGGTGGATGCCTGTTACTTTTGTATCGAAAATTTCATCTGGCGGCAGTTGGTCGGATCGACCGGTGACATCCTCCCGCAGCTTCCTTCCCAGCCCGTGTTCGGATACCGGAACGTCGAGGCTGAATTTTACGGCCTTGAGCTGCAGGGGGTCTGGAAAATCAATCAGCGCCTCCGCATACCCTTCACCCTGGAATGGATCGACGCCGAACTGCGCCAATCCGGGCCCGGTTTCAGCAAGGGCGATTCGCTTCCGGAACTGCCGCCGGCTGAGCTGCGGGTCTCCCCTCTCCTTCTTTGGGAAGCCGGTTCCCTTTCCGGGAACATCCAATGGGAGCTGCACTGGAGCGAATCCCGCCGGAACCCGCTTCCGGAAGTCAATCCGCTCTATGGATCAACGGGCTCCCACACCCTGCACCATGTGACCATTTCCGTGCAAAGCGGCAAGGCATGGCAATTGGACATCAGCGTCCGGAATCTTTTCGACAAGGCCTACGCGCCGTATCTTGCCCCCCCGGCATCCGAACTGGTCCATCCCGGCAGCGGCCTGGAGCCCGGCGACCGGGTACCCGGACCGGGAAGGGAATTCCTTTTCATCCTCTCGCTGGAGATTTGATCAGCCGGTGGCCTCCGCCCGGGACATTGGGTGGGTGAATTTATTCAGTACCGAATCTCCTCCAATCGGACAGGGAAAAATCAAAGAGCCAGTCCGTGGGATATTCAGCCTGAAGGGTGAAGAACCAGTTGTCCTGATTGTATGAATACAGGAAAGGTCCCCGGTCTTCGGTTCCGGCCAGCCAGCCCTCGCCGGCGAACCAGAGATAATTCAGGCCGCCCGCATGATGCACCGCACCCCAGCCAAACTCCCGCTGTTGAATCCAGGCATCACGCGTGGCCCGGATGATTCCAAAACAGCCGGCATCCATGCCTCCGCCGGGCAGGGGCGCCAGATCCGGCCATGCGAGTATGGCCGGATGCGTTTCGATGCTGGAAAAGCGCACCGGACCACCGGATTGCCCCTCCAGCTGGAAGGGCCCGTCCATGCCGGGGAACGTTTCCGCTTCGGCCTCCTCGGAGCGAAGGACATCCGCGTCGTTCTCGATATAGGCAATATCCCAGAAAACCTTCCCGGGAACCGGATCGATGCAGCGCACTTCGAAAAAGCCATCCAGGCCTTCCTCAAGAACCCGGGTTTCGCCATCGGCGGACATCAGGGCGATGCGCGGGGTCCATGTCCCGCAGGCAACGCGTGCGGGCGTCCATGCGTCGATGATGTATTCCTCCGGAAGACTCTCGCCGGTCAGCCGCAGCTCCATGGTTTCCTTGTCCAGCAGAAGCAAGACCGGCGCGCTGCCGGACCGGCCGTGGTATATCCCCGCATCGAGCAGGACAATCTGCGGTCCCGGATCCATCACTTCCGTTCCGCCATCGCTCAATTGAGCGAGCCAGCCGCCCTTGCTGGTTAGGATGGTGCCCGTTCCCGTGCGCAGATCCGGTTCGGCACGGAGGATTTTTCCCTCCGCGAAGAGCGTGCCTTCCTCCTCCACCAGCCCGTCCTGCAGCCGCCAGATTCGTCCGGACCGGTCCAGGGCGAGGAGGCTGCCGTCCCCGCGGATTCCCAGTCCGGCCGCCGGTTCCTCCAGCATGGCCAGGGCAGGACCTTCCAGCGCGCGGGTCTCAAGGGAAACGGCCGCCACCATGCCGGCGCGGGTGGACACGATCAACCTTTCATGGAGGGGATCCTGAATGACACTGGTCAAGGCCGTGCCATCCAAATGGAGCGTACCGGTGATGTTCAGGCTGCCATCCAGGAAGAAGAGGGTTCCCTCCCTGTCCCAGAGGAGCAGTTCAACCGGCTCATCCGGAACGAGGAGACCGCCCTGTAATCCGCTTTCCGATACCAGCCCGTATTGGGTGGCCCCGGTGGCGCGGTTGACAAGCATGGCCCGGCCGGAATGGTCCCCGCCGAGGACCCAATTTCCCGATGAATCCACCGCCAGGGCATGGACCTGTTCCAGGCCCGGGTTCCTCACATCAATGGAATCAAAGGTGGCGGCATCCCTCATCCGGAATTGCGCACCGTTGCCCATGACGGCGACTTTCGTGCCATCCTCCGTCAGGGCCAGTCCGGTGAGGGCCATGTCACCGGCATGGATGGATTGCATCCCATCGGCCGGGCTCCAGCTGTGGAGCATGCCGGAAACGTCACCCCAGACCGCCCGTTGCCCGTCCGCGCTGATCCGTACCCCTGTGAGCCCCATCGGGGCAACATTCCCTTCAAGCAGGAGCTGCCCGGTGCCAAGGTCCCGCACGAGCATCCGCCCGTCGGTCATGGCGCAGGCGACGCGGTTGGCCCCGGCGGAAAAGGCCGCCTCCTGGATGGATCCTCCCCAGGTATTCCCCTCCCACACCGTCCTCCCGCAAAGGATCCCCGGGAGGCAGGCGGCGTATGCAAAAAGGAATCGGGAATTCATGGCGTTCATTTTTAGTGTCCAAAAATAACTACATTCTCAGCGGTGGAGCCACTTTGCCCTGATCGGAGGAAACTTCCGCCGGTCCTGTCCGGTAAATGGGCGCGTCGGGATCCATTCCGATCATCCCGGCGACATCGTCGTGCAGCTTGTACTGGCGGCAGAGGCCATCAAGGGGTTCCCCGCGCAGTTCGATCTGTTCGAGCGAAAAGGCCCCCATTCCGGCCTGGGCGCAGTACCGCAGGTAGGCCGGCAGTTCCGGCGTCAGTCCGATCGACTGCAGCTGCTTCTCCACCTGGACAAGCTCGCAGCAGACCCGGTCGCAGGCGAGCCAGTCGGTCGAGACAACCGCCAGGTGCGAGGGCACGGGATCGCCCCAGCACGGGCCCTCCCCTTCCATGCCTTCAAAACCGTCAATCACCGCAAGATCCGGACGGATCCCATTGTGGGCAAGAAGGAAGAGGTTGTCATGCAGGTGCTGGTTGGTGCTCCCGTGCATGCGGCTCTTGTCCGAGCGGCCGCCCTGTTTCGAGAAGTTCTTCACATCAATAATCGGGCTGCACATGAAGATGTTTTTCCCGGAAAAGGTCAGGGCCACATTGTTGTGGGTTTTCAGCTTGGCAAGGGAAACGCGGAAATAGGAATCGTCCAGGATAAGCCGCGAAATGCGCACATCCGGATAGGTGCCGTTGATGTTCAACAGCTTGTAGCCCTCCTGGTTCAAGTCCTTGAAGACAAGGGGCAACTTCCGGTCCAGGTTGGTATAGCCCAGCGTCTCAAACCCTTCCAGGGTCATGCCGTTCGGGGTGGATTCCGCCACCACCATGTCGCGGAATCCAAGGTGGCGAAACCAGTCGGCCACGATTTCCAACTGCTCGAAATGGCTGGAGGACAATTCGGCGTTGGCACCCCAATCCCCGTCGTAGTTCACCATGTTCGGCTTCAGGAGGATGCGCTTGCCGTGCGCGGCCCGCAGGATTTCGCGCTTCACCAGTTCCAGGGCGCGGAGGAGGTTCTCCCGCCGGTCCGCCCCGCTGGTGAGGGCCACCGGGCTGAGGGGGGCGGACGGGGACTCCGCGGAAACCGGATTCCGTCCCAGCAGGCCGGTCACGGTTCCGATCAGGCCGGCCTTGAGGAAATGGCGCCGGTTGCACAAAACGCGGGTATGCATGATTCTTGAATATTTCCATCCTTCGTTGGCGTAAACAGGAAATTTGGAATATTTTATGTTACCGTTAACCCGCGGAACGCTGTCCATGCCAAACGAACCTTCCCTTCGCATCGCCTGGACCACGGTGGAAACGAGTGGGCAGGCTGAAAAACTTGCCCGCCTGGCCGTGGAGTCGAACCTCGCCGCCTGCGTGCAGATCGACGCCCCGATCCGATCCGTTTACCAATGGAAGGGCACAGTGGAATCCACAACGGAAGTGCGCTTGTGGATCAAGTATCCGGCCGGCAACGAAATGGCGCTTTGGGAACTGATCCGCGGAAACCACCCCTACGGGATTCCACAGTGGATCGCCGTCGATGCGGCGGCGGTTTCCTCCGCTTACCGGGACTGGGCTCTCGGTCAGTCCGCCGACTGAGGCCCGTCCTCAGTCTTCAAAGCGGTCGTAATCGCCGATCTCCCCCTTGAGGATCGGTTTCATGACGATGTCCGGATCGGGGCTGGGGATGGCGGAAAGCAGCCCCACGGTGTAGGGGTGCCTGGGCTCCTTGAAGATCTCCCCCACCGGCCCGTGCTCGACGATCTTCCCCTGGTACATGACCGCTACCTCGTCGCAGATATGACGCACCACGCTGAGGTCATGGGCGACAAAAATGTAGGTCAGGTCGAACTCCTCCTGCAGGTCCTCGAGAAGATTGATGACCTGGGCCTGGACCGAGACATCCAGGGCGGAAACGGCCTCGTCGGCCACCACCAGCGACGGATTCAGGACAAGGGCCCGGGCAATGCCGATGCGCTGCCGCTGGCCGCCGGAGAAGGCATGGGGATAGCGCTGCATGTGAATCGCCCGCATGCCGACCTTTTCCAGCATCTCCGCGACCTTGTCCTTGCGTTCCCGCGCGGTGCCGATCCGGTGAATGAGCAAGGGCTCCCCGACAATGTCCCCGACGGTCATGCGCGGATTCAATGAGGAAAAGGGATCCTGGAAAATCATCTGCATTTCACGGCGGAGCGGTTTCAGGTCACGGGGCCGGACCCGGGCCAGGTCGACCACCCCGCCTTCGGAATGAAAGAGCACCTCCCCGCTGGTCGGGGCAATGGCCCGGAGGATGGAGCGGGCACAGGTCGTCTTGCCGGATCCGCTCTCCCCGACAATTCCAAGCGTGGTGCCACGCTTCAGGTCAAAGCTGACATCGTCGACGGCGCGGACCATGTCGACCTGCTTTTTCACCAGTCCCTTGGCGTAGATCGGGAAATACTTGCACAGGTTGCGCACGCGCAGCAGATGCCCATTCATTGCGTCGCTCATTGTCCGCCTCCTTTCCTTTCCCGGACGATCGCGGCAATCTCCTCCTCGTCGAGGGCCACCGTTCTACCGTCGGGGGCCGGGAGCAGCGGCCGCGGGGTGAGGATGTCGTAATCCCCGACGATGCTGTCGATCGTCGGCAGGCGGTCGCGCACATGATCAATGCTTGGGATGGCCGCCAGCAGGCCCCGGGAATAAGGATGATACGGATCCTTGAGAATCTGGCGGACCGTTCCCTTCTCAAGGATCCGCCCGCCGAACATCACATTGACGAACTCGGCGGTCTGGGCGACAACCCCCAGGTCGTGGGTGATGAAGATCACGCTTGTCCCCATCTGCTTCTGCAGATCCTTGATCAATTCGAGGATTTGGGCCTGGATGGTAACATCCAGGGCCGTTGTCGGCTCGTCGGCGATGAGGATCTCGGGCTTGCAGACCAGCGCCATGGCAATGACCACTCGCTGGCGCATTCCCCCGGACAACTCATGCGGAAACTGCTCCAACCGGGTCTCCGGCTTGGGAATGCCGACCTTGTCGATCATCTCGATGGCCATGCGCCGCGCCTCCTCCTCGGAGACATCCTGATGCAGGAGGATCGCCTCACAGATCTGGTTGCCGATGGTATGCACCGGGCTCAGGGCGGTCATCGGCTCCTGGAAGATCATGCTGATGTAGCCCCCGCGGATGTCGAAAAGCCGCGGGTCCTTCTCCCCGAGGGCGGTGATCTCGATCGGAGCACCGTTTTTCGGATAAAAGGTGATCTTCCCCCCTGTGATGCGCCCCGGTTCCTGGATCAGCCGGAGAATGGAGAAGGCCGTCACACTCTTCCCCGATCCGCTTTCCCCGACGATGGCGAGGATGCTGCCGCGCTTCAGCTCAAAGGAAATCCCCCGCACCGCGGTGAGCGCTCCCTCCTCGGTGAAAAAGGTGACCTCGAGGTCCTCGACGCGGAGGACGATGCCTTCGGATGCGGGCGCCGGACTGTCTTTTTCGCGGGTCATTTATCGGGAGCTGTAGGGATCGGCGGCGTCGCGGATGCCGTCCCCCATGTAGTTGAAGGCAAATACAGTGACGATGATCATGAAGACCGGCATGAGCAGCCACGGGTAATTGGCCACCACCTGCAGGTCGAGGCAGTCCTGCAGGAGCACCCCCCAGCTGACGATGGGCGGGCGCAGGCCCAGCCCGAGAAAGCTCAGGCTGGTCTCCCCCAGAATCATTCCCGGGATGCTCAGGGTCAGGGAAACAATGATGTGGCTGGTGAAACCGGGCAGCAGGTGCCGGAAAATGATGCGCAAATGGCCGGCCCCCATGAGCCGCGCCGCGACCGCGTAATCCTCCTCGCGCAGGGAGAGGATCTTGCCGCGGACCACGCGGGCCAGGCCGGTCCAGCCGAGGGCGCTGAGAATCACGGTGATCATGAAGTAGACCGTCAAGGGGCCCCATGTCGGGGGCAGGACCGCGGCCAGGGCCAGCCATAACGGCAGTCCCGGGAAGGCGCTGATAATCTCGATGGCCCGCTGGATGACGAGGTCGACCTTGCCACCGGCATACCCGGAAATGCCCCCGAGCAGCAGCCCCAGGAAAAAGGTCAGGGCGATGGCGATCAGGCCGATCGACAGGCTGATCCGGGATCCGTAGATCAACCGGCTGAACAAATCGTGCCCGTACCGGTCCGAGCCGAGGAAATACCAGACCGGCTGGACGTCGCTGTCCGGCGGCGGATCAAAGCGGCCGTGGTCGACCCCGAAGAGATGCCGGTCCCAGGGGATCAGGCCCCAGAGCTTGTAGGGCTCCCCCTTGACGAAAAAGCCCAGGGGAACGATCACATCGTCGCGCTGCAGGTAATAGGTTTCCAGCGTGATCGGATTGGTGCGGTTGACCATGCCGTTCACGTGAAAACCCTCCGAGAAGCTGAAGCGCGGCATCTGCGGCGGGCAATACATGTAGTCGAAGTTTCTCGCATCCTTGGTGGTCGGGGCAAGCACCTCGGCAAAGACGGCCATCCCGTACAGGACGACGAGGACGTAGAGGGAAGCCAGGGCCAGCTTGTGCTTGGAAAAGCGCAGGCGGATCAGTTGCCACTGGGACATGGCCCCTTTCTCGAGCGGCTGCGGGCTTGTCACCGGGAACCTCC
Organism: Oceanipulchritudo sp.; assembly: GCA_049975345.1. Lineage (GTDB taxonomy): Bacteria > Verrucomicrobiota > Verrucomicrobiia > Opitutales > Oceanipulchritudinaceae > Oceanipulchritudo. Next base: position 31,766 of record JBNGDP010000002.1, read on the forward strand.
TTCCATCCGGATGCGCGGATCCAGCCAGAGAAGCAGCAGGTCGGAAACCAGTGTTCCCAGAACCCCGAGCAGGGAGAACACCATCAGCATCGAGCCGGCCATGTACATGTCCTCGGCCAGCAGCGAGTTGAGCATCAGGGGCCCGACCGTCGGCAGGCTGAGCACCATCGCCACAATCGCCCCGCCGGAAAGCAGGGCCGGGAATATTCCCCCGATCCCGGAAATGAAGGGGTTCAGGGCCAGGCGCACGGGGTACTTCATGAGAAGCTTGAAGGGGCGAACCCCCTTGGCCCGGGCCGTGGTCACGTAGGGCTTCTTCAGCTCATCGAGAAGATTGCCGCGCATCACGCGGATCATGCCCGCCGTTCCCCCGGTTCCGATCACGACGATCGGTATCCAGATGTGCCCGAGAAGGTCCGCGACCTTGCCCCAGCTCCACTCCGGCTGGGTCGCGTATTCGGGGGAAAACAATCCCGTCACCTGGATTCCAAGGAACTCCCAGGCCCCGTACATGAGAAGAACGGCGAGAAGGAAGTTCGGGATGCACATCCCCAGGAAGCCGATGATGGAGGCGATGTAGTCCCCGATTGAATACTGCCGGACCGCGGAATAGATCCCGATCGGCAGGGCCACCGCCCAGGTGAACAAAACCGTCCCAAGGGAGATGAAAAAGGTCAGCATGACGCGCTCCCCGATGACCTTGTTCACGACCCCCTTGGTTTCCATGGACCGTCCCATGTGTCCCTGCAGGAGGCCCTTGTCCCGGCTGTCGAAGGTGGTGAACCAGTACAGTCCCGACCAGCGGAGGTACTTCTCGAAAGTGCTTGCCTCCAGCCAGAACATCTCGCGCAGCTGCTCGATCTCCTGCTCGTCGGCCTTGTTGCCGGATTCCTCCAGTTGCATGATCCGGGAGGTGATGTAGTCCCCGGGCGGAAGCTGGATGATGGAAAAGGAGATGACGGAGATGATGACCAGGGTCGGCACCATGATCAGGAGGCGGCGCCCGATGTAGGGATGCCGGAAGCCGGCCATGATGAGCAGGGCCACGACGATCAAGAGGATCAGGTTCCGGATCCAGGCCCCGATGTTGAGCGTCTCCCTGAGGTTCCCCATTTCATCAGGAATGGTCGCCACGGGGGTGATTTCCCGCAGTTCCTGGATGGTCTGGGCGACCGCCCCGGCGGAGTCCGTGTTTTCCTCAAAGTAGAAGGTTTCGATCCCCGTGTTTCCCGGCGAGATGAAGTCCCAGCTGTACACCGCCCGGTCCGGGACATTGCGGACCGTGTCCTTGATGGGAACGATCCGCGGCGGGGAATTGGAAATGGAAATGGTCCACAGGTTGTCCGCCGCGGTCAGCAGGTTTTCACGGAAGATTTCCACCTGGTTCTCCAGGCCGGTGGCCGTCTTTGCGGCGTCAAAGACTTCCATGGCATGCCGGTAGGGGCTGCCTTGCGGTGGTTCAATGGCCCCCGGCTCCGCCTCCGCCTCGGGATCGCCATAAAGCCCGCCCCGCAGGTACCAGATGGCATAGCCGCGCGCCCAGTCGGAATAGGTGGAACAGGGCACGAACATCCGCGGTTCCAGCAGCGGCATGAACTCCCCGTTGCCTGACCAGACGTTGAGGTCGTGCAGGCGCGCGTCGGTTTCAATCCGGAACAGGTTGCTGGCACGTTCCCGCGGGGTTACCCGGAGCCCGACGTCCGCCCAGTAGTCGGTGACCGCCTGGGCCGCTCCGCCTTTGACACGCCCGGCAACATTCAGGAAAAACTGCATGCGCGTCCCGTCCGGGAAGGTACGAAAGCCTTCGGCATCGCGTTCCCTCAAACCCAACTCGTCGAGCAGCTGGTTGGCCCGGTCGGGATCATACTCCGTGAAGGCATGGTACAGCTTCGGCTCATAAAAGGGCGAATCGGGGGGCGGGGCCACCTGCGCCGGTTCCGCAAGGCCGTTATACTCGGACTTGATGATGTTCTCCCGGTGCAGGGCCAGCGAAAGAGCCTGCCGGAATTTCTTCTCCCGCAGCAGGTCGTGCTTGTTTTGCGCCTCCGTGTCACCGGGATCGACCCGCCGGTTCTGGTTCGGCTGGATCAGGAAGATGGACCGCTCCCCCATCATCCAGTGCTTGATCTCCGTGCCATTGCGATCCTTGTTGGCCATCAGGAGACTGTACTGGCCAACCTCCACCCCGCTGGTTTGCAGGGTGATGCTGCCCTGCATGGCATCGACGGCAATCAGTTCCTGGGTCTTCAGGTCAAAATAGATCCGGTCGATGTAGGGAAGTTGCCGCCCTTCCGTGTCGACGGCGAAGTAATACGGATTCCGGACATAGGTGAAGGGCAGATTGTTCTTCGCGGTGCGCATAATCCACGGGCGCATGCTGGGCATTTCCGGGTTCTTGATATTCCGGACGTGGAAGTAGACCTGTCGCTCGCGCTGCAATTTGGCCGCTTCCATCACGGTGGCAATCAACTCCGGATCCCCGATGCTCGGATGATATTGCCTCAGGTAATGGGCCGGCCGGTCGCAAATCTCCCAACCCGGAAAGGAGGCCAGCCGCTCCAGGAAGAGGCCGTTGGGAATGGGAAAGCGGAAACGCACCGTGTATTCGTCGATCTTTTCAACCGTTCCAACCTCCCCCTTGATCCGCAGGATTTCAGGAGCCTGGGGAAGGATTTCCGGGTCCATGACCTCATGCTCGTACCAGAACAGGATATCATCAGCGGTGAAGGGATGCCCGTCGGACCAGCGGATGCCACGCCGCAGATGGAACGTGAATTCCGTGGAATCCTCGTTCACCTCCCAGCTTTTGGCGATGTGGGGAACGATCGGGTAGCCGAAGTGGCTCCAGCGCACGAGAAATGGGTAGGACAGGCGATGCGGGTAAATCTGGATCAGCATCGACTCTCCGGTCAGGAAATAAATCCAGGTGCCCCCGTACTTGCCGTTGCCGTCGACCCCTTCCAGCACAACCGGTTCGGGTCCGACCCGTTCCGCCACCGGGGGCAGCAGGCCTTCCTCGACCAGTTCGCGCAGAACCGGGGCCTCCTCTTTCGGGTACCAGTCCGCGGAGTGACCCTCCGTGTAATCCACCTCCCGGTACACCGTCACCGGGTTTTCAGTGTCCACCCGCACATTCCGCAGTTCCCTCGCCTCGGCAACCTTTTCCGGGTCGAAGGCCGGATCCTCATGCCGGACATTCGGGGTCAGCAGCCAGCTCCAGAAGGCCACAAAGGCAAGCAGGCCCAGTCCCATCCCAAAAACCTTGAGACCAAAACAGACTATTCCCGGGATACTCCGCATTGCTGCGCTTTACCGTGGGATTTTGCGTCGTCGAATCAAGGCTCTACTTCACAACTTTGCGAAGATTTGCGGAATCAAATTGCAAAATAACGCCAGATACTGCACCTCAATCCGGGTACGCAAGGGCATTGACAAACCACCCGGGTGTTTTCTGCTGGAGAGCGTGGAATCCAAGAACAGCGAGGCGTACAAGTACAAGGGAATTCTCTTTGATCTGGACGGGACCCTGATCGATCATTTTCAGGTGATTTACCGATGTTACCAGTATGCATTGGCAAAATTATCGCTGGAGCCGGTAAGCTACGAAACCGTACGCGCCTCGGTGGGGGGCTCCATGGTCATCACCTTCGGCAAGCTGCTTGCGGAACGGCATGTCAACGAGGCGGTGAGGTACTACCGGGAGGAATTCGACCGGATCTGGCACGAGGATATTGAGATCCTTGACGGTGCCAAGTGGTTGCTGAAGGAATTGCATGTGAAGGGCATGCGACTATGCGTCTTCACCAACAAGGAGGGGGACCGTGCCCGCCGCATCCTGCGGCACATCGGGCTGGACGCCCATCTGGACGGCATTTTCGGGACGCTGGACACGCCCTGGTGCAAGCCCCAGCCGGAGTTCACGCATCATGTTCTCCAGCAGCTTGGGACGGACCCCGGACACTCCTGCATGATCGGGGACTCCCCCTACGATGTGGAGGCTGCGGCCGCGGCGGCCATGCCCTGTTTTACCGTGGCCACGGGGTCCCACAGCATGGCCCAACTGCGCGAGGAGACCAATGCGGCGGGGGTCTTCCGCGACCTGCATGAGCTGGGAACGGAGGTTTTCCGGCTCTCCCCCGCCCCATTCGCCACGACCTGATCATGGTTTCCTCCAGCAACAATCCCGGGGAAACGGGGGAGCAACTCACCGGCGTGCTGGAGAAAATCATCTACAGCAACCCGGAGAACCACTTCTGTGTCGGGGAGCTGCGGGAGGACAGCGGGATGATGCACACCATCACCGGAATCCTTCCGAATGTCCAATGCGGGGAGACGCTTGAGCTGGAGGGGGCATGGGAGAACCACCGGCAACATGGAAGGCAGTTCCGGGCCGCGAAATTCACTTCCACCCTGCCCGCCTCGGTGTACGGCATCCGCAAGTATCTCGGCAGCGGGCTTGTCCCCGGCATCGGCAAGACCTATGCGAAAAAGATCGTCGAGGCGTTCGGCCAGGAAACCTTTGACATCATTGAAAACCAGTCCGCGCGCCTGCGGGAGGTGGAGGGAATCGGCCCCAAGCGCGCCAGGGAAATCAAGAATGCGTGGGAAACGCAGCGCGCAAGCCGGGAAATCATGCTTTTCCTCCAGACCTACGGGGTGTCGGTGCGCAACTGTCTCCGGCTCGTCAAGCGGTACGGCAACCAGGCCAAGGCCATTCTGCTGGAGGACCCCTACACCACGGCACGCGAAATCGAGGGAATCGGCTTCAAGACCGCCGACCAGATCGCCCGCAATCTCGGCTTCGGATTCTCCTCCCCCGAGCGGATCGAGGCCGGCCTGTTGCATGTTCTCAAGGAGAAGGAATCCGAGGGGCATACCGCCCTGCCCCGGGATTTCCTCCTGGAGGAGGCCCAGCGCCTCCTTGAGCTCGACCTGAACGAAGTGGAACCCCATCTGGGAACCCTAGTCGAAAACCAGTTCATGATCATTGCCGAGGGTAGCGGCCTTCTCCAGTTGCCGATCAACCGCATGCGGGAAGTGGCCATTGCGAGGCAGGTGCACCGCCTGCAGACGATGGGATCCTGCCTTCCCCCGATCAAGGTGGAGATCGCTGTCGAGTGGGCCCAGGAGCGCAGCCACATCCGCTTCTCAACCGAGCAGGCGGAGGCCCTGCGCCAAGCCCTCCGCTCGAAGTTCACCATCCTGACGGGGGGGCCCGGCACCGGGAAAACCACGATCCTCCGCAGCCTCGTGGAAATCCTGCAGGCGAAAAAACTGCGCATCGCCCTCGCCTCGCCAACCGGACGCGCCGCCCAGCGCCTCGCCGAGTCCACCCATCATCACGCCTCCACCCTGCACCGCCTGCTCAAATTCGACCCCGTCAAGGGCGGTTTCACCGCCAACGAGGAAAACCCGCTCAATTGCGACTACCTGGTCGTCGACGAGGCCAGCATGCTGGATTCCGGTCTGGCCGCCGCCATGTTCCGGGCTGTTCCCGCCGATGCCCACCTGCTGCTCGTGGGGGACGTGAACCAGCTGCCCAGCGTGGGGCCGGGCAATGTATTGAACGACCTGATACAGCATGCCGGGGTTCCGGTCGTCCGCCTCCGGCAGGTTTACCGGCAAAGCGAGGAGAGCAACATTGTCACCACCGCGCACGCGGTCCTGTGCGGGCGCGCCTCCCCTCCCCGGCTGGTCCAATCGCTGCAGGAGCTGGATCCGCGCTGGGACCTGCAGTTCATCCCCTCGACCGAACCGGTGGACTGCGTCGGCATGATCGAGGCCCTCATCGCGGAATGGATTCCCCGCCGGCTCAACGCCTTCGATCCCATCCGCGACGTGCAGGTGCTCGCTCCCATGCACAGGGGTACGGCCGGCATCCGCCAGATCAATTCAATCCTGCAGAGACGCCTCAATCCGGGGGGCAAAAGCATCACCTTCGGGGAGACCGTCTATTCCGTGGGCGACCGGGTCATCCAGACCCGCAATAATTACGACAAGAACATCTTCAACGGCGACATGGGGATCGTCGCCGCCGTCCAGCCGGACGCCGGCACCCTTGCCGTGGATTTCGACGGGCGTGTCATTGACCTCGACCGCATGGAGCTGATCGACCTGGAACTGGCGTACGCGATCAGCGTGCACAAATCCCAGGGCAGCGAGTTCCCGGTCGTGGTCATGCCGATCCTGAAGCAGCACTTCGTCCTCCTGCAGCGCAACCTCCTCTACACGGCCCTGACCCGCGGCCGCCGCAAGGTGTTCATCATCGGCGACCCCGCGGCCTGGGCCATGGCCGTCCGCAACAATGAACAGCAGCAGCGCTTCACCGCGCTGGGGGAGAGACTACACAAACATTCCGGCGATGGCGCCGGTGTAGAGGCAGGCGGCGGTTCCACCGGCGACGGATAACAGGGCCAGGCGGGAAAGGTTGCCCCGCTGCGAGGGAGCCAGCACGGCGATTCCCCCGATCTGGATGCCCATCGAGCTGAAGTTGGCAAACCCGCAGAGGGCGTAGGTGGCAATGACGACGGAGCGCTGGCTGAGGGTCCCCTCGACCGCCATCATGTGGCCCATTTGCTCGTAGGCGACAAACTCGTTCGCCACGAGCTTGATACCGAGAAGCTGGCCGATGGAGAGCAGGTCCCCCCACCCGATCCCGATCAACCAGGCCACCGGGGCGAACAGGAGCCCGAAAAGCAGTTCGAGGGAAAGGCCGTCGTAGGCCCCGCTTGTCCATGCGGAGATCCGGCTGTCCAGCCCTGTGGCCGTACCCGCGGTCCCGATGAGGAAATTGATGAGCGCGATAAAGGCGAGGAAGGTGATCAACATGGCCCCGATGTTCAGGGCCAGCATGAGCCCCTGGGTGGTTCCCTGACAGGCGGCATCAAAGACATTTTCCCCCATCTTTTCGCGGCTCACCCGCAGCTCGTGGTCGACGGTTTCCGTCTGCGGCAGGAGGATCTTCGCGGCCAGGCTTTCCGAACCGGAGAGGCGCATCGACCGCTGCAGCAACCAGGCGAAGCCCTTGACGAGGACTTGGAGCCAGCCGAGGTAATACAGCACGGAGGTCAGGGCTGAGAAGAAAATCACGGTCGGCAGCACCTTGAAGGCGAAAATCAGCCCGAAGCCCGGGAACCCGCCGTTGCCGATAGCCGCGTTCACCTCTTCCCAGAAGTCCGGCCCGGCGCCGAGGAAACCGAAGACAAACCGGGTTCCCTCGTCCGAGAAACTGAGAAGGGCCACAAAAAATCCCGAGATCCACTCGATGGGCTTGTCCGCATGCGGGACCCTCAGGACCAGGATCGCAAGAACCAGTTGAAAAACCAGCCCGGAGACCACCAGAGGCCAGTCAACCGCCCTCCGGTCCCGGCTGAAAAGCCAGCACAGTCCAGTCAGGCCGGCGATGCCGAACAATCCGCGCAGAATGACAACGAGGGTGTCCATGCGCGTTTTTTATTCTTCCGGCAATGGGAATTCATCCCCCGTCTCCTCGATCCACCGCTGCAACCGGTCCCGGCATCGGCGGCGCTGCTCCTTGAAAAAGGTGTCATGGGCGAGGTTCGCCATCTCATAGGGATCCTCCCGCGTGTTGTGCAGCAGCCAGTCGTTCCCGGGTGTGCAGACATATTTCCACCCGTCCCGCATGACCACGGCCCGCCATTGCTTGTTGACCGAATGGGGATGGTGCTTCCGCGGGATCTGCTGCAGATAAGCGCTGTCCGGCTCTTCCGCCTCGACGGGTTCCCCTTTGTATCCATGGTCCTCCTCGCGCAGGCAATTGGCCGAGTAATCAAAGCCGACCATGTCTTTCGGCTTCGGGATCCCGCACAGGCCGAGGGTGGTCGGGGCAATGTCCACGTGGTTGATCACCGCGCTGGTCCGCCCGGCCCGCATGCTTTCCACGCCGCCGGTTTTCGCCACAATAAAGGGAATCCTCACAGCCTCTTCCCACGGGCTGGACTTTTCCCTCTGACCATGACTGCCCAGCATGTCCCCATGGTCGGAGAAGAAGATGATGTAGGTTTCCCGGTCGATGCCCATGTCCTTGAGGGCTTTGCGGATCCGGCCGAGGTTCCAGTCCAGGTTGCGGATCATCGCATAGTACCCGGCCAGGTCCAGCGCCACCCTCTCCCGGACCCAGTCCGCATGCGGCACGTTGGGGCGGAATTGAATGTCATTCGGCGATGGCCCGGTATCCGGGTAGGAGGGATTTGTCGGTGGAACATACGGATTATGCGGGGGCTGCACACTCAGGCAGGCGAAAAACGGCTTGTATCCGTTCCCGGTTTCCTTGGGGCGCACATGCGCTTGCAAATGGTCGAGAAAGAGGTCTGTGAGGGAATCGGTTTCGTATCCGGGGAGGCGCATCGGCTCCTCGTGTCCGGAGCCGTGGACCCAGGAATCGTTCTGGGAGTTGTTGTTTTCGTATCCCAGCCAGTATTCGAACCCGCCCCGGTGCGTGGGGGGAATGACGACCCGTCCGTTGCTGCCGTGCAGATGCCACTTCCCGATCCATGCGGTATGGTAACCGGAACGGGTAAAAGCGTTGGCGATGGTCGGGTATTTTGGATCCAGGGGCGACGGGGTCCGGATCGTCCCGACCTGGTGCGGATATTGTCCGGTAATCAAGGCCCCGCGGAAGGGGGTGCACCACGGCGTGCCGGCAATCGCGCAGTCAAACCGCATACCCTCCCGGGCCAGGTTGTCGATATTCGGCGTGTGAAGGTTCGCGTCCCCGCGATAACTGAAGGCCTGGGCCCGCAGTTGGTCGCAGAGTATCCAGATGACATTGGGATTCTGATCCGACATGGCTTCCATTGAAGTGGAAAATTGCAACCGGGTAAAGCATCATTCCCTTTGGAAAGATCACGGGCATCCGGCATTGCCTTTATTGCGCAATTCATCCGAAACTTGGCGCATATTCGGTCCTCCAGCCCGGAAAAAAGAGGATACTATACCTCAGTAATCGGGACCGGTATCGGGATCGGCCAATCTTTACACGGTGCAACGGTTGAGTCCGATCCCGATCCCGGTCCCGATTTATAACCAGTCCAATCAGCATGCCTGACAGCCACGATTACTTGCACGAGCGTTATCTCAGTCTGCACGACAGCCCGATGCAGCGGAAAATCCGCGAAATCGCCCCGATGCCCTTCGGGGTGGTCTTTCTTCCCTGGGCGGGAATGACCGAGGAGGAAATGCGGGAACAGTACCGGACCATGAAGCGCCTTGGATTCCACAACCTGAAGCAGACCATGCCGGCCCCCGGTTGGCCCAGGGAGCGGATCCTCGAGGTGGCCCTCGAGGAGGGCGTCATTCCCTTCTGGTATGGGGAAGGGGGCTGGGAAACAATCAACGATGCGCTGCTGGAAAGGCTGGGCATGGACAAATCCATGCCCATGAAGGAAATCCGAAGGGATCCCCGTATGCTCAACTACCAGAAGGAAGTCCTGCGCAAACGGATATCCCATGAGCCCATCAAGGCCGGAATGGTCGAGGGCCAGGTCCTGCAGGAGGCCGGCTTTACAAAGTACTCGGATACCGAGTTGCAACTGTTCAACGATCCCATCCTACGTGAGGAAGCCGTTCCCCTTTTCCAGGAGTGGTGTGTGCAGAAATACGGGACGATCGACAAGCTGGTGGAGGAATGGAACCAGAACGAGGTTGGAATCACGAACCAGCCCTACACTTCATGGGATGATTTCAAATCAGACACCACCCTCACGCGTCACAACCGCAGGGAATACGGCTATATCCGCGATGTTCTCCGCTTCAAGGCGGATGTGACCATCGAGAAGATCCGCAAGCGCAACCGCCTGTCGAGGGAACGCGATCCCGAGGAGCCGACACGGGCCGGCGGGGAAATGGGGCTGTTCCTCCCGTTCGCCTGGCGGGGCACGGACATGGAAGGAATCGCGGAAGCCATGAAGGAGTACGGATCCTTCTACCCCTCCCTGCACCTGGCGTGGCATTTCGAGGAAGTGAATTACGAGGTCGGTCCCTGCGTCTACATGCAGGCCAGCCTCTGCGTGGACTGGTTCAAGGGAGGCTGGTCGGCCACTTGGGAAAGCACGGGCGGACCCCAACAGTTTTCCGGGGGCAAGGGTTGGACCATCAAATCCCAGTGGGAGACGCCAGGCTATACGGTCAACGCCGGGACCATGACCCAGCTTCTTCTCTCCTACCTGGCCGCCGGCTTCAAGGGCGCCGGCCTCTGGTGCTGGGATTACCGGCGGGCCGGTTGGGAGGCCGGGGAATACGCGCTGCTCAACCGGAACAACCAGCCCGGTAAGCGCGCCATACGCGCCGGACAGATCGCCCGGGCCGCGGAACGCCTCCGGGATGAGCTCTGGCAAGCGAGAAAGGAACCGTACGTGGGCGTCCTCGTGAACTGGGAAAACGAATGCATCTGGGCGGCGGCGGCGGTCCCGAATCGCGAGCATTTCAAGGATTACCCGGTCCATGCCCGCATCGGCGCCACCCGGGCCCTCATCTCCTCGAACATACCCTGGGAGCATGTCACGCCGCACGACCTGGATGCCGGTCTCGCGCCGCGCTACCGGGTCCTGTACCTGCCGGCCCAGTTGAGCCTGCCCGAACGCCTGCTCGAGCAGCTGATCCAATACGTCGAGGCCGGCGGGCGGGTCCTTCTCGACGCCCCCGGCGGCTGGTTCGACCACAAGGGCCGGGTCCTTGAATCCCATGAGGGCTCCCCGTTCGAACGGCTCTTCGGGGCAAGCATCGAGGATTTCCAGTACGGCAACAATGTCCCCTATGTGCTCGATGGCATCGACCGCAAGGACTTCATCCTGGAGGTCAGGCCGACCCGCGCCGAGGTCCTTGCCCGCTTCGACAACGGGGTTCCCGCCGTGACCGAAAACAGGATTGGAAAGGGAACGGCCTCCATCCTCGGCTTTGCCGCCTCGCACCCGTTGTATCCACCAGGCAATGACAGGCTGGAAAGGGAACTGGCGGGCCTGGTCATGGGGCCTTATTCCTCCCCCTACGCCTGCGAGGGCGCACATGTCTACCGCCTGGCGGCTCCCGGGGCGGATCACTACTTCTTCATCAATGACGACGAGGAGAAGGAAGTGGTTCTCGACACACGCGCGTACCGCTACCGCACAATCACGGATCCGGTCAGCGGGAAAACCCTTGAACCCGGAGCGCCCATCCTTCTCGAGGGCCACAGCGGGCGCTGGCTGCGCTTCGGGAAGGACTGACGCCCGCGACACTACTCCACCTGGATCCGGAAGAAGACCTTGTCGTCCGCGCCGGCCGGCACCTGCGCCCGGAACCAGATCCTGGCGGGATCCTCCGCGACAACCTGCAGTTGCGCGCTGGTGACCTGGTTCCACGGCCCGGCCTGGCCGAGGTCATGGCTGTAGCCGACGGACCATGACACGCCGTCCAACCCCTTGGCCACGGGGAATTCGAGCACACCGGTTCCGCCGGCGATGTCCACGGACTCCTGCGCCGGATCCGGCGTCAGCGGATCCAGCCCGAGAAGCATGTCGAAAATGTTCAGATAGGCGTCCCCGTCGGCGTTCGCCAATTCACCCGGTTCCGGGCTGCCGGCAAGGAAAGTGGCGCTCCAGTTGGCGTAGGTCGCGGCCTCCAGCAGGGAGAAATCGACATAATCCAGGTTGAATCCGGAATTCTCCACGTAGGCCCGCAGGATGTAGTGGCCCGCCGGCAGGTAAATCCCGGAAAGGGTGTGCAGCTGATACGTGCTCCATGCCCCCGTGTTGGCGAAGACCACCGCCGGGGCGATGTTCAACCCGTCCAGTTGGAGGGAGAGGCTGCCTGTGGAATACGGCGAGGCGTAGGCGACATCCACGTCGTAGAGTCCGGCCTGGTCGATACGTATGGTGTATTCCATCCATTCCCCGTTGTCGATCCAGCCGATGGTCACGCCGGTCCCGCCCCCTCCCATGTCGACGGAATCCGGGTAACGGTAATCGGAGCTGCCTTCGTTGCCGCCGGTGGTGTCGTAATAGGCCCCCGGATTGTAGTCCTCAAACTCGATACGACCGGGGATGGGCCAGGGCAGCCCGTCCACGCTGAAGGTGCCCGGGAAAGCGGTCGTCAAGGTCACCCCGCTTGTTTCGGCCCATGCGGAGTCACCGATGTTGTTCCACGCCCGCACACGGTAATGGCGGACGGAACCGGCGCTCAGGCCGCTGTCCATGGCGGTGGTGACGGAAGCGGGATACTCCCCAAGGAGCACCCACGGATCAAGGGGATCATCCCGCCACTCCACCCGGAATCCGAAGGCGATTCCTGTGCCCGGTATCCAATCCAGTTTCATGGCGGTGGTGTTGACGGCGCGCGCCTTGAAACCCACCGGCGCACCCGGAACCGTCGAGGCGGTCGGATAGGTCGTTTCCGTGGCGGTGTTGCTCGGATCGCTGGACCCGTGGATGTTGGTCGCGATGACCCGGTAGTCGTATTCCGTTCCCCCGGCAAGTCCGCTGTCGCGATAATTCAATACGGACACGTCGACGGAATCGACCAGGCCCCATGACCCGGACCCCGCGGGGGAACGCTCAATGTCAAAACCGTCCGCATTCACGGCGGGGTTCTCCCAAGTGAGATCGATCTCTGTATCCGAAACCGCCACGGCCTGCAGGTTGGCGGGCGCACTGTTGGGTACATCCTCCACAAATAGTTCCACGGGATCCGAGACAAGCACCGCCCCGTCCGCGTCCCAGACCTTGGCCGTGAGGGAATAAACCCCGAAGGGAACGCCGGTCCAGGTGTAGGTGTACGGGGCCAATCCGTCGGCATCCATGCCAAGGTAAGTCCCTCCCGAGTAGAATTCGACGCGGTCGATGGCCGCCGAACCGGGGGTTACCTGCGCGGTCAGGGCCAGGTCTTCCGGGGCAAGGTAGCTTCCCAACGGATCCGGCCCGGTCAGTTCGACTGCCGGCGGACTGGGGAACGATGGCGCTTCCTCAACAAGGAGGGCCGTGTAGGGATCGAACCCCCCGGCCTGCTCCGGTTGCTCGATCTTGGCCGACCAAAGGGCCCGCGTTCCGTCGGAAACATACTGGTACGTGTAGGGCGGGTTCTCGTCGGTGTGCATCAGGGTCTTGTGGCGGTAGAATGTCACACGCTCCACGGTCACCGACGGCGTCTCGACCAGAACGGTGAAGTTCGCCGTCTCCCCGGAGAGCATTTCGTCCGGATCGGTGTCCGCGAAGAGGAGCCCCTCCGCCGGCGGGTCGATGGCCACCGCACCGGTACGCACGTCGACCGTCGCCGGGGTCACTCCGTCCTTCTTCGTGTTGCCGGAATGGACCGCGTGATCCTCGATTTCCAGCGTCCCGTCCATGAGGTTGTCGTAAACATCAGCGGAGAGAACCCCGGGTGAATAATAATCGGCGCGAATGGAAATCCCCTTGTCCACGATATTGTTGCGGACAATGACGTTGTACATTGGAAAGTCATTGTTGTTTGTGTCCGACTCGACCTGGATATAGGCCGGGCTGATCAGCGTATTGCCTTCAATCAACACATTCCGCGTGTAGGGCATCTTGTAGATGCCGATGTAGGCGTTCACGGTATTGTTGCGGATGATGACGTTGTCGATCGTCGTGCCATGCACTTCCTGGTGCAGGATGCCCTCCCCGTCGACGCTGGAGTACGGCCCCCCGTTCAAGAGGTGACGAAAGACCTCGATCTCGTTGCCCTCGATCAGGACATCATGCCCGCGCCAGTCGATCCCCCGGTTCTCCAGGGTGGCGGAGTTGCTGACCCGCTTCTCCCCGTTCGGATCATACCAGCGGGTCTTTCCCTGGCGGTCTTTCATGACATTGTCCTTCACGACGAGGCCCCGCCCGGAGCAGTCCACTTTCACCCGCATGGTGGTGTAGATCCAGTTGTCACGGATCACCGCCCCGCTGTAGAACAGGTTCGGCTGAACCCAGGGAGGGGCGCCCCATTCACCGGTGCTCCCCTGCACGTTGATGCCGTAATGGTCGGTGTATTCGAAAACATACGGTTCGCCGGAAATCTCCTCCAGGGTCTTCCATACCGTCCCGTCCTTGATCAGGTATCCCGGCTCCTCGAAATCATCGATTTCAAGGCTGGCGAGGTCGGCCGGCGCCCCGGTCATGTCCTTCCCGTCATCCTGCCGGTGCAGCCAGTAGTGCGCGTCGTTCACCATGCAGTTCGCCACCAGCACATTCCGGTAGGCAGAGGCGGAGATATTGGACGCAAAACGGTATGGGTGGATCTGCCAGTCGTTTTGCTCCGGTGTGGGCACAGTCCATGGTTGTGGCGAGGCGACGTTGTTGGAACGCACCCCGAGAATGACCACGTTCTCGCTGTTTGTACCGCCCCCGCCGGCGGAAATGGACGCCCGGTTCACATCCAGGTTCACCAGGCCGACATTGATCCCGCTCCCGCTCGCCATGCCGATCCCCTTGAAGGCCGTGTCCCATGGGGTGCCCGTGCCGGATGCCACAAAATTGAATTTCGGGAAAATCAGCCGGGAAGGCGGGCGGTAATCCGGATCGGTGGCATCGGCGATCACCGGATCCGCTCCCCGCAGTACCACGTTGTCCACCAGTCCAATGCTCTCGGTGAATACGTAATCCCCCGCCGGAAAGTACAGGACCCCGCCCCCGAGGGCGATTAGGGCATCCCGGGCGGACAAAAATGCGGCATCGTTCGGATTATTTCCGACGTTATCCCCGCCGTGGTTCATGATATTTACAACTTGCGTCCATTGAATCTCGCCAGACCAGGGATAGAGGCCGGGATAGCGCGTCTCGACCGGGTTGTCGGTCGGTTGGGCAGAAAGGTTTCCCGCGATCAAGCAGGGCACAAGGAGGAATAGGGAATGGGAATATTTCATCATCACAGGATAGCAGGAGTTGATGGGTAAGACAAATTGCGTAATAAAAGTTCCCCTCCTTGACAAAGAAAATCGTCTGCCCGAAAACCATGAGCATGGACGATCAATTTCACCTGGGAGCGAGCTGGTATCCGGAGATGTGGCCACCGGAGGAATGGCCGAAGGACATCGCCCGGATGCGGGAAGTTGGCTTCACCCTGATCCGCCTCTTTGAATTCGCATGGAAGCGCTTCGAGCCCCGGGAAGGGGAATTTGATTTTGCCTGGGCGCGGGAGATCCTGGACCAGCTCCATGCAGCCGGCATCCGGGCCATGCTGGGCACCCCCACGGCGGCCCCTCCGGCCTGGCTTACCAGTGCATACCCGGAAGTGCTGCAAATGCACGCGGACGGCACACGCAAGACCCACGGCAAGCGCAAGCATTACAACCATCATTCATCAAAATACCGTGCATTCGCCCGGCGGATCGCGGCGAAAATGGCGGAGGAACTGGGGAACCACCCGGCGGTGCACAGCTGGCAGATCGACAACGAGATGTCGGGCTTCGATTACGGGCCGGAGACCAGGGAAAAATTCCATGCCTGGCTGGAGGAAAAGTACGGCGACATCGAAAACCTGAACCGCACCTGGGGCCTGGATTTCTGGTCGCAGGCCTACGACCGCTTTGAACAGGTTCCGTTATGCACCGCCTCGGTCGGTTCCATCGCCGTGCCCGAACGCCACCATCCCTCGCTGATCATGGCGATCGCCCGTTTTCAGAATGAAGCCTGGACGATTTTCATCAGGGAACAAGTGGAGGAAATCCGCAAACATTGTCACCACCCGATCACGACAAACATGACCGGCTTCATCGGGCAGATGGACTGGCCGGCGCACTTCCGGGTTCTCGACCGTTCGGGAACCAGCCTTTACGCGGATCTTTCCCACATTCATATCAACTACAGCAAGATGGACCGCTTGCGGGCGGAAAAGCCCCACCCTTTCTGGATGCTGGAGACCGCCCCCAACTGGTCCGGTGGCGGCCCAGTCTGGAATATCCACCATGACCACAACGGCGTCCGCGCCGTCACCTGGATGACCATGTTTCTGGGAGGAAGCATGGTCCTGTACTGGCAATGGCGCAGCCACTGGGCCGGACAGGAGATGCAGCATGGAACCTGCGTGGGCCAGACCGGCCAATGGATGCCGGGTAAGGAGACCTGGGCCCGTCTGGCTTCCGAGTTCAAGGAGCATGGTGAATGGCTGCTGGCCCATCCGGCCCAACGGGGACCCATTGCCATCATGGCCAATTGCGAAAACGCCTGGCTCTTTTCCATCGACCCGGTCGATCCGGAAAACCAGTATGCCAAGCGCATCCTCGAGGATTACTACATGCCGCTCAAGCGGTCCCACTACCACCGCGACATCATCGACGAACAGGCCGGCCTCTCCCCGTACCGTCTTCTCATCTGTCCGCACATGTCCATCCTGCGGGAGGAGACCCGGGAAGCCCTGGAAGAATGGGTCCGCGAAGGCGGGCGCTTGCTGCTCGGGCCGCTGGTCGGGACGCGCTCCGTGGAAATGACCGCGTGGACGGACCGGACCTTCGGGGGGCTCGAGGACCTGATGGGAGCCGATGGCGCCATACGGTTCACCCCCCATTGGGTCGAGGACACGATCGACGTCGAATTCAGCGACGCAACCCGCTGCCATCCGAAGTTCTGGTGCGAGGGATTCTCGCCCCGGGAGGGAACCGAAGTACTCGCCACCTACCGGGGCGGTTACGGGGATGGGCACCCGGCCGTGGTTTCCCGCTCTCTCGGGAAGGGACGCATCATCACGGTGGGCTGTCCCCTTGA
This sequence comes from Oceanipulchritudo sp., assembly GCA_049975345.1. Classification (GTDB taxonomy): domain Bacteria; phylum Verrucomicrobiota; class Verrucomicrobiia; order Opitutales; family Oceanipulchritudinaceae; genus Oceanipulchritudo. The sequence continues at coordinate 48,466 of JBNGDP010000002.1, forward strand.
GGAGACGGCTTATCTTGCCCTGGTCCGCAGCCTCGCCGCCGAGGCGGGGGTCCATCCGGTTGTCGAGGGAAGCGAACGGGTCCTGGCCTGTCCCCGTGTGGACACGGAAGGGAAGGTCGTGGCCATCGGACTGGTCAACACCGTCAAGGAGAGACAGGCCATACGGCTTCCCATGGCCGGAACCGATCTGCTCAATGGGGAATCCACAGGCGAGGATATTCATTTGAACCCCCTTGAAGTGAAAATCATAACCTTCTAGCCTCTCCTTATGCCAAAGCTGTTTATCGCCCCGAACCGCCACGCGGAATGGCTGGACCAGATCCGGGCAAAGGAGCCCACCGCCCTTGCCATGCTTGCGCACATGCGTGCGCTCTCCGCCGGTCCGGACCATTCCGCCATGCAGGGTCCCGATGGGGTCAAGAGCGAAATCGACTGTGCCCTTGCGGGGATGGCTCTGGCCTGGTTTGATCAGGACGCCGGCGCCGCCGGGCATGCCCGGCGGGAAGTGCTGGAGTGCCTCGATAAGATCCATAAATCCGATCTGGGAAAGGCGGCCACCAGCCTCACGGCCGTGCTGGCATGGGAGTTCGGCAGGGACCTCTGGGAGGAAACCGAGCGGAAGGACTTCGCCGCAACCATACAAGACATCGCCCGTTCCTTTCTGGAAATCAGCGCGGGCAATCCCCACTCCGTCACCAACAACTGGTGGATGCTCAGCCATGGCGGCTGCCTGCTGGCCTGCATGGCCGTGGATGGGGAAGCGGGCCCCGATGGAAAGATCGACCTTGGCGACTTGAAGCAATGGGCCCTCGGCCGCTTCAAGGCCTTCTGCGGACACTTCGGATCGGCCGGCCTCTACCATGAGGGCAGCGGATACATCACCTACACCCTCAGCATGCTGATGCCGGTGGTCTATGCCGTTGAGAAGCACCTGGACCCGGATTTCCTCAAGGAGTTTCCCCAGCTGCGCCGGAGCATCCCCAGCATTCTGGTCGGTTGTGCGGCCTTCGAGCACAAGGACAGCGGGGCCGATGATCCCGTTTTCGGCGCCTCGCTGCAATGGAATGACGCCGGGCGGTCCTGCCTCGGGATCAATCCCTTTATTCCCGGCATGGCCCTCGCACCCCCGGAATGGAGGGGCGCCCTGCGCGCGGTGTTCGACCGGCTCCTGGGGATCAAGGGCCGCAATGCATGGACCTGCCCCTACCGGGGGTTCGGCCTTGCCGTGGCCCTGTATCCATTTTCCACGACATCGGCTGATCCGGACGGGATCCTCCCCCGCCATGTTCTCGACCAGCGCCAGGGCCTCGGCCTGTGGAGAAGCGCGTGGGGGGGAGGCGATGAATCCGTGTTCGGATGGTATGCGCGTTCCGTCCACCCGGGCGGCCACAGCCAGGATGACGCCGCCTCCATCCGCCTCATGGCCCTCGGGCGGACCTGGATCTGCGGCGGGGGACAGGCCCGCGGAAAAGCCGAATGGCAGAGCATCTTCACACAGGCCGCTTCCGGGGACCGGCCCACCCCGGCTCCACTCGCCCATGTCAGCACAATCGATGTCCGGGATTCCGGCGGCGTGGTCGGAATGGATACGCGCAAGTGCTGCGGGGCCTACGGGGAGCGGTACCTTTCATGGCGTTCCGATACCGGACACCCCTTCTGCCTGGCCATGCTGGACCTGCTGGATGAACACCGGGAACCGCCCCTTGACTGGCAGTGGAACCTCTCCTTCCCGCGTGAACTGGAAACCACCATCCATGAAGACGGGTTGGGGTTCACCCTCCTCGACCCGGAACGGGGAAGACTCACCGGACGGTTTCTCATCGACGCCCCGTCCAGCCTGGAGTCCCTCCAGATGCCCGGTTCCAGCAGGACCTACAGCGGGGGAAAGACCATTCAGTATCCGGGGGATCGATACATCCGCGCCGCCTTTCCCGCCTGCCGGCAGGGTCGCATCCTCGTGGGGATCGTCGTCAGTAAAGAAGAGGTCGAGATCCGCTTCGCGGACAATTCCATCCTGCTGAATGGAAAACCGTGGAAGGATCCCTTTTTCCCGGCCATACTCAAGTCGGTCGACCTCGCACAAAGCCCCCCGAACCGGATGAGGAATCCGGCCGGGTGCCCGTGACACTTCAGAATCCCGACCCGATCGAGGTCCAGAGGAAATTGAGGGCGATGGAGAACATTCCCGTGAGCCCCATTCCCGCCATGAATCCGACGGTGAGGATCGGGGTGTAATTGGTCCACTTCTCCCTGCCGAACTTTTTCGCGAGGACGAAGCGGCCAAGGACGGCCCCGGTGAAGATCATGATGGCATTGTGCGGATAGGCGGCCATCGCCCCGAGGCCGCCGTAGATGTATTGGGCGCTGATCCCGAGCAGGGAGAAAACGCCGAAAAGGGAAAGGGCCACGGTGAGGGCCAGGCCAATGACGAAGGGCTTGAGAGCCTCGAACAGCAGGCTCTGCCCCTCCTGCATGGAGGCGGCCCAGAGCGCCTTCAACTGTGCGAACTGCGGCCAGAATTTCTGCACGTAGGGATAGTCGTCCGAGGGGATGGGCCCAAGCCCGCTGATGTAACTCCAGAAAACATAGGAGGCCAGCAGCATGAGGGGGAAAATCAGCAGTTCCGCCTTGAGGATCGAGGTGAAACGGGTCCGGGTAAGCTGTGTCTCCTTGAAAAGGTCGGCCATCTGCCCGTAGTTGTGAATGGGCATCGGGGCGAACCAGATGTTCACCCCGCGGAACCCCGAAGTGAAGATCGCCGCCTCGGTGATAAAGGGGATACCCGCGTGCTGGCCCGCGATGCCGGAAAGACGGGCGTTGATGTAGGTGTTCAACGGGGTGAAAATGAAGGCAAATCCGGCCAGCCACCAGATACTGAAGCGTTCCTCCGGGGCAATGCCGCTGTTGATCAGGTAATTGGAGAGGAATATGAAACCCAGGGAAGCGCTAATCCAGACGACCAGTGGCAGCCAGAAGGGGGGATCGCCGCGTTCCTTGTCCCGCGCCCAGAGCTTTTCCACCCGGAAACCTCCCTTTTCCTTTCCCTGTTCCCTGCCGCGTTTGTGTTTGAGCCAGGCCCGCACCGCACCAAAAATCCCGACCACGGCGATGGCGAAGGAGGTGCCGATGCCCACCGAAAGGTAAACATCGATCTGGGTGGCGACATGCGTCTCGATGGCGTCCTTGCCGGGCGCCCAGGTGGGCAGGTGGCCGAGGCGCTGGAGAATCGGATTGAGAATCACCTGGATGCTGATCGCCGTCACGAACATGCCGACCACCACCCGCCAGGGAAGAACAAACCCGATGAAAAGGAGTGCCAGGTTGAGGCTGATCCCGATGGTTCCCCCGGGCAGAATGTTCTCAAAGGTGGTGGTCAGATCAAGAAAGGGGATGGGCAGCAGCTGGATCGGCTTCCCGAACAGGGCCGAGGTGAGCGTCGGAACCGCGATGTACAAGATCCCGAAAGCGGCCCCCATGATGACCCCCATGGAGAAGCAGGAGCGCCGGTACCCGCTTTTGCGCTTGTCCTGGCTGGTTTCCGCAAGGGCGATGGCCCCCTCGGCGTGCACCGGGGCGAGGGGAAAAGGCAGCCCTTCCATCTCCGCCGTCGCCCGGAAGGCGATGTACCCGAGGGAAAGCTGGGTGAACTTCGACAGCAGCATCGCCGAGATGATGACCGTCACGGCCGGCCACCAGACCGGACTGTGGAACGGCATGTAAGCAGCATCCCCGTAGGGGGCCACCCAATCAGCCACCTCGTGGGAGATTCCGAAACTGTGGAAGGCTTCCGAATTGCGCATGTACCGGTTCCAGACCATCCAGGCGAAGATGCCGCCGCCAAGGGCCATGCCCCCCGCGATATGGCTCAACTGGCTGGCCGTGTACTTCAAAATGTACAGCTCCTGTTTGCGCAGGGTGATGAAGGCACGGCGTGAGATCTCGACAAAAAGGATGATGGTCACCCATTCGGCGGCGGTGCCGAGGTCCTGGCCGATCATCAACCCCATGAAGATCACCCCGGGTAGCATGACGAAACAGATGAAGAGGGCCCCCAGTATCGTGCGCCATGAGAACCCGTCCTCATAAGGCTCGTTCTGGATCGCCTCGATGGAGAAGCTGGCGTCGTAGAACTTGTCCTCCCTGGCCTTGGTATCGGAGGATTCCGGGACTTTTGGGTTCTCGGGCTTGTCGGGCATGGTCGGGGTCAATCCTGTTTTGGAAGGTTTTTCAGCATGGCGGCTCCCTTTTCAATGAACTCCGTGCGCCGCGCCGGATCGAGGTTGCGCCACAGGAGAAACTGCTTGCGCACCAGGTTGAGCAGGTTGTAGGCGGTCCGTCGGCTGTTCTCCTCCGATCCGGAAAACCGGGACAGGTTCAGGTCCACCTCGAACACGCTGCCGCCCGTTCCGGTGTGCAGGCGCATCGTGAAATGCTGGGCCACATCAAGGTCGTAGGGGGCCAGCCACATGTCGGTCCGGATCTCGATGAAGGGATGCCCGCCGGCCCTCCCGGTTGTCACGATAATCTCACGACAATTGAAATCCTCGCTGGTCGGCTCGTTGTGGTTGACGAGGAACTGGTGTAAGAAGGCGGTCATGCCCACGGCGTTGCCGCGCGTCAGGGTGAAGGGAAGGCGGAAGTCGATGTGCCCCGCACTGTCCCCTTCCGGGAGCACCCATTCGGTTATTCCGCTGGGCGCGGCCAAGGCGGCCGCTTTGTTGGCCGGAATGAGCGTCGCCAGCAGCACGACCAGGCCCGTCCCGGTGGCCAGGGTCATGGAGATCATCGAGGTGAAGTTGAAGGAGAGGCCCGTCAGGAAATGCCCCCCGCCCGCGTTGATGGTGTTGACGATGTTGGCGAAAAGGAGCCCGCCGAAGGTGCCGAGGAGGATGCCGAGAATCGAGAAGACGGTGGATTCCGAGAACAGGAGGAAGGCGATCTGGCGTGGGGACAGGCCGATGGCCCCGAGCATGCCGACCTCGCCCTTGCGTTCCTCCACGGTTCCCAGCATCGTGTTCATGACAATGAGGATGCAGAGGATGACGGGAAGGGAAACCTTGGCCACGCCGGCCAGGTCGACCTTGGCGCGGGGAACGACCATGAAAACCCCGCCGTCCCGGCCGGCGAAGAATTCGGTCTTGAGGCGCAGGGCCAGGTCGCGCAGGACGCCGTCGAAATCCGTCCCTTCCGGAATCCGGATGGCGATGGAGCGGTACTTTGCCTGGATATCCCCCCTTGCCTCCATGGGCACGATGGCCAGGCGGTTCCAGTCCATGTGGTAACTGGCGCCCTCGGTGACCAGTTCGCCCGGCGAGGTGTTCGTCGCCATCCCGCTCTTCAGGAAATCCACCAACGCCAGGCTGCGCCCGTTGACGTCGCGGATCCGGTTGGCAAGCGATGGATCGAGAATCCCGATCACCCGCCAGCTCCGGTTCATCATCGAAACCACGGGAAGCTCGGGGTCCGGCAACCGCCGCCCCCGGTCGTCCACCAGCATGTCGGCGGTGAGGCCCAGCTTTTGCGCGGCGGAATCCGGAAGGATCACCACCTGCCGGTCCGGCAGGATGCCGCTTGCCGGATTCCCGGGACGGAACCAGGTGTTGTGGGAGACGGCTTTCTGCAGGCCGCTGAACCGGGTTTCTTCCGGCTCGAAGAGGGAGATGGCATTGACCACGGTTTCCCTGTCGCGATACCGTATGAGCAGCTGGTTGACCCCTTCCCGGTTGGCCGAGTTGCCCCCTTCCTCCTCCATGTAGGCGGCACGGGCGGTGACCGGGAAGCGTGCCCCGAATTCGGCCATGATACTGGAAACCTTCAACTCGCCGGCATCCCGCCAGTTGTGGGACCGGATCAGCAGGCCGTCATAGGCGGGAGGAAGCGGATCGACGGGTTGTCCCTCAACGGTGCGGTCAATCTGCTGCGGCACAAGGGTCAGGGCGTCCTGGCCCGTCACCGCCACGAAGCCGACAATGGAAAAGGTCAGCACGATCACCGTGAAGGTCGTGAGAAAGGTCCGGAAGGTCCGCTTCTTCAGGTTCGAGATCCCGAGGGAAAAGGCCGTGGACAGGGAGCTCATGAAGCTGATCTCCTCGCTCTGGATCTCCCCGCCGGCGGAACGGAACTGCCGGAGGACGACCTCGAAGCGTCCGTAGGAGAGGACGATGACGATGGCCGACATGAGGATCATGGTGAAGGCGATGACGATGATGAACGGGGAGAGCGCGATCTTGAAGGCGGGATGAAAGGCGTTGAGGAAAAGCGTGGCGGCGATGAAGATGGCGGTGATCCCCCCAAGGCGGGCGACAATCCCCTTGCTGCCGATCAGCAGGCGCTCCAAAAACCAGGAACCGGGCACGGCAAGGGCCATCAGGAGGATCACGGAAAAGACCGCTTCACGGCCGAGTTTCAGAACGCGGGGAAAATTCTTCACCATGATTCCCCATGCCTCGCGCGAGTAGCCGGTTGCCGATTGCCAGTCCTCTTCCTGCATGGCCTCCCCGGCCTTGGAGATGAAATCGCCGCTGCGGTCCACCGCGTCCTGAAGGATCTTCGAGGAAATTCCGTAGTTCTGGTAGATCTTGAGCCGGTTCGCGGCAAGGGTCCACATGCCGAGGGCGATTTGATACGGGGTCATGGGCATGAGGACATTGCGGTCCCCGGTCTCCGGATCGGGGCCCACAAGAATACCGCGTCCGATTGCCTTGCCGTCCTCCCTGATTTCAACCGGGCCCGGAAGAAGAAACAGGTACTCGAGCCCGCTCTGGATACTGGCACGGACACGGTCCCCCTCCGGCAGGTAGATGGTCACGGCCTCCCGGTCCTTCTCCTGGAAATCACGGGAGGAATGGTCCACCGCAAAATCCCTGGGGCTTCCGTTGATCACCGCATCCTCCAGCACGAGCACATTGGTACTGTACTGCCCGCCCATGATCTCCTTGTAGTTGGAGGGGTTCCTGCCGATGAAGAAAGTCCTGGGATATGCATCGATGAGGACCAGGTTCTTCTCCACCTGTTCGCCGATCCGGTATTTGAACTCGTTCCTCTGCGGCTTGGTCCCGACCTGTCCCTGCGTGGCCACCTTGGTGAAGAGCGCGCGGTCCCGGTCCAGCTTGTAGGCGAAGATCCGGGGCTTTGGATTGTAGGTGTAATCCGCCGGCGGCATCAGGTAGGATCCGTTGAGCAGGCTGATTTGCAGGATCCCGCGGCGGAAGCCGAAAAAGCCCTCCGCATTGCGGTCGGCGGAGGACTTCTTGCTTTCGGTCAGGAAGACGTAGGTGCCCGGAACCGGATCCTTGGCGTCGATGCCGGAGCGGATGTTGAACTGGACGGTCATGCCCCCGATGCGGGAGAGGTCCCGTTTCCGCAGGGTCTCCTGGTACTGCGTGTCGAGGATGCTCTCAAGTCCGCTGGCGATGAGGACCGCCGCAGTGCGGGCCTGCAGGGAGAAGGTGTTCCAGTGGATATTCTCGATCGTGTCCGCCGGTGTATCGACCCGGTCACGACGATCGCTCGCTCCGCTCAAGGGCAGCAGCACGTAATTCGCGTGGGCGAGAAACTTGTCGTAAACGACCGTGTTCGGCGACTCCGTAAGGGACAGTTCGGACCGGTCCTCCTCGGAAATGAAGGTGAAGTCCTCCATCCAGCCCGCCTTGGACGCGGCGAAGGCCGCCACCTTGCGCATGCGCGGGGCAATGATCCGGTTGAAACCATCTCCGGTCAGGGTCTCCCGGATGCGGAGCGTGTTTGAACTGGCGGTGTCGATACCCAGACAGGGGGCCCGGTCCGCGAAATCCAGGCGCCATCCAAGGGCCGCCCCGGAAAGGGTTTCCTTCGCTCCGAGGGTGATCTCCCTCAGGCGCCGGGCGGTTTCCAGGTTGTTCTCCTTGTTGGCCCGTGCCAGCTCCTCCTGGTTCAATTCCTCGAGCAGTCGCTCCCGGAGACGCTGTTTACCAAGCCCGAACCGCTGAAGGTCGGGCTTCCCGGGACCCTCCCACACGGCCATCAGCCGGTCCAGGCGATCGGCGTCGGAACCGGGGGAGGCCACGGTCTGGTCACGCAGGGCGGCAATGCGGGCCAGGTCGGCTTCAAGTTCCTCCAGGGAAGGCAGGTCCTCACTCCCCTTTTCCCCGACAAGGACGCTGATCCGGTCCTCGGCGATCGCGATCCGCTTTTCCTCGAACCGCGGACGGAGCCAGTCCTCAAGGAGCCATTGGAGCACCGCTCCGCTCTCCGGGATTTGACCCGTGGCGAACCATTCCGCGGCGGCCCGGTATTGCCGCAGGACCTCGGTTCCGGTCCTCTGGCTCACCGATCCGCTCTTGAAGGAATTGTCCAGCCGGTAGCTGAATTCGGCGATCAGGCGGCTGCCTTGCCCGCCGAGTGTGTCCCCGTCGACAAATGCGAAGACGACGCCCCGACGCAGGCGCAGATTCGGTTCCGTGCAGAGAAATTCCATCAGCTCAAGGGCGGCGGCCAGGTTGGCCATGGCGAGGGCGCCATGCGGCAAATCAGGGACCACGGAGGCGGTATCGATCGGCACGAAAACCCCCAGGGGCTTTTCCGCGGAGGGAATGCGGAGGGTCGTCCCGGCCATCAACGGCTCTTCCGAAATGGACTGGTTTGCCTGAAGCAAATCGGCTTTTTCGAGATCGTGCAGCCGGGCCACGATGCCCCACAATCCATCCTCCGGAACGGTGTAGGTGCCTCCGTTGCCGGGAATGCGCAAAACCCGTCCGGGGGATACGGGCTCCCCGTCCAGGCCATTCTCCTGCTTGATATCGTTCCCGTTTACCCCGCACTCGGCGGCCACCCAGTCGATCAGGAGGTTGTCCGGAACCGTGTAGGTAAGGTTGTCGGCAGCGGGAAGATGATAGATCAGGCTCTCAACGGGCCGGTTTTCGTAAACCTGTCCGCCGTGCAGCTCCGTCAGGGGTCCCGTCCCGTCCTCGCCCGTCAAGGCCAGCAATTGCTCCCGGACCGCCGCCCCGGCGTAAAACCTCGGAAAGGGGTTGGGCGTCTGGGTGAACAAATAGTCCGCGTTTTCATACTGGACGAAATGATCTTCCAATACGATCACCGCGATGGCCCCGAGGGAGAACAGGCGCTCCATGTTCGGCGCTCCCCGGAAATCCAGGAGGGCGATGGATCCCTCGAGGGGTTTGCCGTTGATCTCCTCCCATTCCCCGCTGACGCAGTATACCATGGGACCCTTCAGCCCCTCCCTCGGGGCCAGCGAGGGCATCGGGCCATTCGGCCATAATGGATGCACGCGGTATTCGCGCCCGTTGGCAAGCAGCCGCGATGGCTCCTCCCGTGCCTCCGCCCTCCTGAGGCGGTCAAGGCTCACCGGGGCCGCCACCTGCGTGCGGAAGCTGCCGACATAATCGAGGCCGTGTTCCTCGAGACCGGCGGCGGTTTCCATGATGATCCGGTGAACGGGCGAAAGCCCGTCGCCGTCCAGTTCCCGCGATCCGATGGAGGTTACACCACGACTCATCAATTCACGGGTACGCTCTTCCAGGCGGCTGGCTTCCATGCGGGCGGCAAGTTCCCCGAGAACCCGCGCATCCATGGCCCGCAGGGAATCCAGATGCAGCTTTTCCAACCCGGGCATCCGTGAGACAATGGCCTCGTTGTTTCTTCCACCGGTGAGGGGTCCCGCCGTGAACAGCCACAGCAGGAGCACCGGCATGATCCGGGAAAAGCGCGTGAAGGGCAGGAATCTTTGGTGGATGCGGGTCATCAGAAATAAGCGGGGACGAAGGGGGTGGTCTCGACGAACCGACGGATGAAATCACCCGGGGCGACATCCCGTGTCGCATACAGGGAGAGCCCCAGGTCCAGCATGTTCCAGAAAAAGATCGCGGCAACAGAACCGACGATCAGGCCCACAAACATCGGCTTGGTCTTCTTGTAGACGTTCATTCCCCCGTATTTCACCACGAGGCGCTTGATGAGCCAGGCCACCAGGGCGCTGCCCCAGATGGTGCTGGTCAGCAGCGGTTTCAGGTCCGGCACGCGCACGTACGGGGTTTCATAGGTATACAGGATCGTCATCAGGAGCACGAGGTACCCGATCGGGTGGAGCGGGAAGCGCATGAACCGCGTGCGCAGGAAGAGCAGGATGCCGACGCCGGAAAAGCCCCCGGCGATGGCGATCATCCGGTACCAGTTGACTTCGGTGAAGCGCTCCAGCCCGGCTTCCCCGAGGAAGTGGCCCACCCACAGGGGGTAAGTGGCGATGCCCAGGGCCCCCTCGCCTGCTCGCAGGGGGGGCAGGACCGTGAACCCGTAAAACTCATGACCCATGTAGTAACTGAATCCCAGAAAGCTGACAAAGCCGACCGCCAGGGCCGCAATCACCGCGGCCAGTCCGCTGGCGGCCACCGTGCGGAAAGGGATCTTGTAGCGGCGGGCCAACTCCATGTTCTCGAGTTGCTGGGGCAGGGTCCTGAACAGCAACGTCGTCGGGAGAAAGACCAGGTTGAGGAAGGCGGCGTAAGCCTTCGCTCCCATGGCCCCGGTCATGCCGAATATCATGGGAAACTTGCTGAACTCATAGATGGCGTGGTTGGTGGGCAGGCCGGTCTCGGCCCGCACCCGGGCAATGGCAACGGTAATCACCAGGATGGCCCCCGTGAACATCACCAGCATGGGGATGTTCTTGAGCCCGAGATCCCAGAACATCGCATAGATCGCGAGGGGAAGGAGAACAAGGCCCCAGCGCGTCAGGTTCACCGGCACGTAGGCGTTTCCAGTTTCCAGTTCACCGCTTGCGCCCTGTTTCCGGACCTTCCACAGTTGGTAGACCGAGAAGCACAGCACCGCACCCAGCATCTGTTCCATGGTGAAGGGATACAGTTTTCCGTCCGCCCAACCGGTCCAGTTGCCGTCCGTGAGGTTCGGATTCGCGGCCTTGATTCCAAAAATCACGACCGAGTACAGGAGGAAGGTAAACCAGATGGAAAAACCGATTTCCAGGCTGAGGAGGAAAACAAGTCCCACGACGATCGGGGAAAGGACAAAGACGGTTTCGGGCAGGTTTTTCAGCGCGCCACCGGCCACATCAAACACGTTTTTGCTGAAATCGAAGTGAATGATGGCCGGACCCCCGAGGAAACCGTAATGACCGGCCCCTTGCGCCAGCAGCAGGATGAAGCCGATGGCCAAACCGATAAGAAAGAGCGGCTGGAAGGAGGATCCGCGCCGGGAAGGCCGGGTAAGATCCCCCGCCGTTTCGAGTTCATAATCATGCCGGATCAGATAGTCAGCCACCTCGACAAGCGGAAAGGGAAGGTTCTCCCGGCTCACCCATTTGCGCCGCAGCCATTCCGCGAGGCACATCAGGAAGAGGAAAATCGTGAGGAAGAGCATCCCCCAGGACAGGAGCGGTTTCAGGTAAATATTCCAGGGAATGGCGGTGGCGACCGTCCGCAGGCGTTCCGGCCAGGACATCGCCTCCATCGCCGCCTTTTCCTGCGGGGTGGTCCAGATGCCGAGAATGAAGGCAAACAGGTTCTGGTTCGGGCCGTTCACCCCGTCCATGCGGAGGATCGAGCGCCGTTCGTCCCGTTCCAACCGGAAGATGTAGCGGTTACGTTCGGAATGGAAGGCGGAGCGCCCAAGCGAGTCCAAGCGCTCCCTCGCCCGGCCCCGCAGCAACTCCAGGAGCTGACCGCGATCACTCTCCCCCAGGGCCGCAACGGCGGAACGAAGATCCGGTTCCATGCCCGCCAGTTCGTTCACCCGGGCTGTCAGCAGGTCCCGTTCAGCCGCTGGAAGCCGGTCCGTCTCCTCCTGGAGGCGCTCCCGGTTGCTGTAACCGGAAGCCTCCAGGTTGGATGGCAACAGGCTGAGTGCCCACTCGTCGCGGGCGGTGACGCTTCCGGCCAGAAATTCCCGCGCTTCCCGGCTGCGGTTGTTTTTTTCCTCAAGAATGCCCTGCAGGGATTCCAGGATTCCGAAACTTTCCAGCATTTCCGGATCGAGCCGCGTCAGGAAACCCGCCACCGCGTCCAGTGGCAGATCGGGCAAGGCCTTGCGCAGGTCCGGGAGCATCGCGTGAAGGGTCTCGCTCCCTCCGGTCCCCGGTTGGAGGGCTTCGCTGACAAAGGACTCCGCCACCCGCCTTGCCGCGGATTGCCGCTGCCGGACCGCGGGGTTATCCAGAAGCCGGAGGGTTCGCTCCGCCTTGCTCCAGACCATGCCCTCAAGGGTGGGCACAACCGGGAACCACCGGTCGTTGAGGGCGTTGTAGGCGGTCCGGTAGGTGGAAGTCCCCTCGTACATGTATTCCCGGATCACGGTGTGGCTGGCGAGGAAGAACTGCCGCACAAGGCCGATGTTCATCAGGGGCACGGCCAGCGCCAGCATCCCATACAACAGGGCCAGGTTGGAATGCCCGAAAATCCCGGTTTTGGCCAGCAGGCGGATCACCAGGGCAACCAGCACCAGGCCGATGAGAATGCCCACCGCCCAGCCGACGGGAGTGTCGGTCTCAATCACCGAGTTGGTCGCCTTGATGGTGAGAAACTGCGAAAGGGGCGTGATAACCGCCAATATGAGGCATCCCCCCAGCATGGTTTTCCATGGGCGGAACGGGGACATCTCCTGCTTCCGGTCAGTCATTGATCGATTCAATGGTGATTTTCAATTCATCGCGGTTCTTGATCTGCTCGATCTTTCCCGCCCGCAGATAGACGACCCGGTCGGAGACGCTGAGCATGCGATGGTCGTGGGTCGCGGAAATGACCGTCACCCCGCGCTCGTCGCTCATCCGGCTGAGCAGCTCGACAATCGAGGTCGCGGTCTTCGTGTCGAGGTTGCCGGTGGGCTCGTCGGCGAGGATGATCATCGGGTCGTTGGCAAGGGCGCGGGCGATGGCCACGCGCTGTTGCTGCCCGCCGGAAAGCTCCCCGGGCAGGTGCCCGGTACGCTCCCCGAGCCCGACCGTCTCCAGCAGCCCGGCCGCCTTTTCCGCCGCCTCCTTCTCGCTGAGACCGAGAAACCGCATCGGCAGGGCGACATTCTCCAGCGCGGTCACGACCTCGATCAGGTTGTAGTTCTGGAAAATGTATCCAATATTCCGGCACCGCAGCCAGGCCAGCTCGGCGGACTTCATGCGTCGCAGTTCCTGGCCACCGAGGGAGATCGTTCCGGCCGTCGGAAAGTCCAGCGCGCCGATGATATTGAAGAAGGTGGTCTTTCCGCTCCCTGAGGGCCCCATGAGGGAGATGTATTCCCCTTGCAGGATGTCCAGCGTGATGCCGTCGAGGGCCCGCACCTCATCCTCCCCCTTCCCGTAGGAGCGGACGATGTTCTCGGCGTGCACCAGGACCTGTCCGTTGCCGCTCATGCGTGGTGCTCCTCCATTCCCCCCACGTTGATGTCAACGTCCTCGCGGCGGGCCAGTTTCTTCACGCGGCCGTCCTCCATCCAGAGGATCCGGTCGGAGATATCCAGCATCTTGTGGTCGTGGGTCGAGCAGATCACCGTCACCCCCTGCTCGCGGTTCATCTCCTTCATCAAGGCGATGATTTCCTCCCCTGTCTTGAAATCAAGGTTCGCGGTCGGCTCGTCGGCCAGGATGATCGCGGGCTGGTTGGCAAAGGCCCGCGCAATGGCCACCCGCTGCTGCTGCCCCCCGGACAGCTCCTTCGGGGTGTGCAGCAGCCGGTGCCCCAGCCCCACCCGCTTTAAAATCTCCACGCCGCGGTCCTGCGCCTCCTCCGGGGGAACCCCCGCGAACAGCATCGGCAGGGTCACGTTTTCCAGCGCGCTCATCGCCTTCACGATGTTGTAGCTCTGGAAAATGTAGCCGATCTTGCGGCAGCGCAGCCAGGCCAGCTCGCCCGCGTCCAGTTGCGCAATGTCGATCTCGTCAATATAGACACTGCCGCGGGTCGGCTTGATCAACCCGCCGACCACGTTGAAAAAGGTGGTCTTCCCGCTCCCCGAAGGCCCCATGATGGAGATGTATTCCCCGGTCACGATGTCCACATCCACCCCCTGCAGGGCATGGATCGTCTCCGCGCCCATCCGGTACTCCTTGCACACCTCCCGCGCCATCACGGTGTAGTCCAGCGCGTCGGAAAGGTCGGACCAGTCCATGGGAAGGGACGCACTGGACGATATGGACTCCATGGACGGGATGGACCCTTGACCTTCTTCCTTGGACCCTTGACCCATATCACTTATCCCCTCCCATGGCCTCGACGGGCGGCATTCTGGCGGCGATCCAGGCGGGAACGCTGGCGCCAAAGGTGGTCAGGAAAAAACCGATAAAGAGCGTGAGGAGAACCTTCCACCAGAGGCCGTCCCAGGCGGGTGATTTCAGAAAGTCCAGACCGGATTCCCACAAACCCATGCCGGCGGAAAACAGCAGCCCGAGGACCGCGCCCATGGCGGCCCCGGCAAGGCCCACCATGGCGGCTTCCAGAAGCACGCTGAGCAGTACAAAGGAATCGAGGGCCCCGAGGCACTTGATGGTGCCGATTTCCCGGTAGCGCTGGGTAACCGACATCAGCATGGTGTTGAGGACCCCCGCCATGCTCACAATGAGGCTCAGGGTCAGCATGAGCATCCATTTTTCACGCTCGAGGGCATCCCCGGCGGGACTGGTCAGGAGAAAAACGACAAAGGAGCAGCTGGCGGTTACGGTGAGCAGGGTCAGCACGGTTCGCCCCAGACGCAGGCGCAGGCTGCTCTTCGCGATGGACCACACGAGGGAGGGTCGCAAACGTAGTCGTTTTTTTTCCCAAGGGTTCTCAGGCATCGGATTTCCAGGGGCGGTTAAGGTGTCAGGATTCAGAGACAGAACCCCGACCGGATAAGGTCTGTCAAGCCCTACTGAACCAGAAGCAAAAATTGGCGCAAAAAATCCCAACCCCGGTCGCAAAGGAGCAACCGGGGGCGGGGAAAGCCTACTCCAACTGGAGGATCAGGAGGTAGCTTCCGCCGTCTTTTCCGCTGCGCGGCCCGCCGAGGACAGCAGGGCTTTCCGGGCGGAGCTGGATGCGCGTATGCAGGAGGCGCTTGGAGCCGCGGGTCCAGGTCAGATCGGCCATGAGGCCGCGCCGACCGCCCTCCTCGGCCCGCAGGCTGAGGGCCTGTCCCCCGCCAAGGCCCACCGATCCCTCTCCGGGAACCTCGATCCGCAGCGATTTGCGGCTGACCTGGCGGTAACTGTTGAAGCGAAAGAGCCGCTGCAAGGTCCCGGCATACGGACGCAGGGCGGAATCAACGCCTCCCTCGCCACCATCGGCCTCGACAAGAATCACCGTGATGCGGGCGTTGTCTTCCGCCGCATGAAGGGCCGGAACGGCAAGGAATGGATATCCCAGGGCAAGGATGCCGACCAGGAGGTTGGATGCTCGTACTTTCATGACAGGTCTTTCGCTAAAACGGATTGAAGTTTTTTTCGGGCATGGAACAGGCGGGACATGACCGTACCGGTCTTGCAACCGAGCAGCTCGCTGATTTCCGCATAACTGTACCCTTCATATTCGCGGAGGACAAGCACCGTTCGCTGCTCTTCCGGCAACATCCCGAGCGCCTCCTCGATCCTGGCCCCGAGTTCCTTGTCCTCCAGTTGCCGGTCGGGCATATCGGTGGCAACGGGCTCCGGCGGGTCCGCCGCGCCGGGTTCGGCTACTCCCGAAAGGAAGCGTACGAAGCGCCGCCCCAGGCTTTTGCGCCTCCGCAGGGCATCCAGGGCGCAATTCACGGCGATGCGGTGGATCCAGGTCGTGTAGAGGGATTGGAAATTGTAGGAGCTGCGCTTTTCCCAAGCCTTGATCCAGGCCGTCTGGGCGACATCATGGGCCTCGGCCTCGTCCCCGATGAGGGCCCAGACCGTCCGGTGGACCCGCGGGTAGAGCTGACGGAAGAGCTGCCCGAAGGCCTTTCGGTTTCCCTTGCAGGCCGCCCGCGCCAGCGGCTCCGGGTAGGTCCCCTCGGCTTGCCGGCTGTCACTCCCCATTGGCGCTCAGGATTGGCATTCGATAAAGGGTAAACAGTTGGTTCTGTTCAGCTTTCCTCCGGCTCTTCTTCCAGGACCCATACCACGGTCCACCCGCTTGGTTGATCAATGTAAACAATGGGGGTGGCCCCCTCCAGGTCCGTTTCCACCATTTCCACGGTTGCCCCAAGGGGCCTTTCGCGAGCGGCCTGATCGCCGGCCTGGCGGAAGGGCAGCCAAACGGCGATTCCCAGCGCCATGACCGCTGCTGCGGCGGCCATCACCTGTGGAAAGGACAGTACCCTGGACGCGCGTTCCTGTTCCGAGCGGTTGAGCTTTTCCAGGAACTCGCCCCAGGTTCCCTCGACATCGATGGAGCCCGCGTGGGCTTCCTGCAGGGCTTCCCGGGTCCGGGAAAGCCCCTTCACGAAATCCCGCGCTTGCGCATCCCGTTCCAGCAGGGACTCGATCTCCCCGCATTCCGTGGCGGACACCTCTCCGTCAAACCACGACTGGAGTCGTCTGGCTCTTGCCTCATTCATTGCAGGTTGTCGGTAAGGTTGACAGAAACAGGACGGGTCGTCCAGACCCGTCCTGCCCCAGTTTGCAGTTTTAGTCACAGAACCCGCGGTCGTGATGCCTGCCGTGGTGCCGGACCCAGACCTTTTCACGGCGCCAGCCGTAGTGGCCGGGTTCCCAGACGCGGATCCGGTCCCCGCAGCGGTTCACCGTGAACTCCCAGCGACCGGGGATCCACACCCGGACGCGCTTGATTTCCCAATGCCCCTTTCCGCGATGACCGGGATGGCGGTCGTAGCGGTCGTGCCGGCCGCGGTCGTAGCGGTCATACCGGCCGCGGCGCTCTCCCACCGCGATGCTCACCCCGCCATGGTAATCATTGCTGTCCTCGATCACGGCCCCGGTGATGACCCCGGCGACAAACCCGCCGAGGGCGGCCCAAGCCTCGTCATCGGCATGGGCGCGTGTCGTTGCCGGTCCAAGGAGCAGGGTGGCGATGATCAGTGTGCGAATGGTGTTTTTCATGGTTTTCCTTTCGTTGAAGTCACCCGTTCAACGAAACCATCCGCGGGTTTATTCAAAAAATCACCGGTAACCGGGCAGAAAATCCTTTTCCGCCTCGAAGAGCTCCTGCGCCATGTCGCGGACCTGGGCGGGGGTGCAGACCGCTGCCGTCAGGGGATCCACCATCAGGGCGTGGATCGCCATCTCCTTGCTCCGCTCAATGGCGGCCTGCGCCCCCAGGCCGAACATCGATAGATTGCTCGCACAGAGCGCGGCCATCTGGGGAGGAAGAGCCCCGTAACGGGTGGGCTGCACGCCGTTTTGGTCCACCAGGCAGGCCACCTCCACGCAGGCGTCCTCCGGCAGGTTGGTGATCAGGCGCCCTCCCGGACCGTCATTGTTCATGACGTTTCCATGAAAGCGCCAGGCCGCGTTCTTTTCACGCGCCTCGATGATCCAGGCGGCAAATTCCCAGCTCCGCTTCCAATCCATCGGCTCATCCCCGCGCAGCATGGCGTTGCGGCTCTTGTCGGCCCCGGCGCGCCACTGCGGCCAGTTGGAGGCGTAGAAGCGGGAGCCCCCGTCGTAGCCGGCGCGCAGCAGCTTTCTTCCCTCCTCCGATTTCCGGTAATAGGGAAGATACTCGGATAGATGTCCCGAGCTTTCCGTGACAAAGGCCCCGAACTGGCAGCACATGTCCTTGCGAACCAAATCACGCCGGTAATCCTCGGCATCTTCCGGATTCCGGTGCGCGCCGACATACTCATCCGGAAGGGTTCCGTCCTCATATTCCCTGATGGCCCGCTTGAGCTGCTGCTGGAAATCCCGCTTCAAGGCCGGATACAAATCCTTCCCCTTGTGCGCCAATGTCGTGAACCAGGCCAGGTGGTTGATCCCCGCGCATTCCCAGCGCAACTCCGGATAGGGGACACCCGCGTATCTCGCCAGCAAATGACTGGTCCCCTGCACGCTGTGACACAGCCCCACCACCTCCATCGAGGTCGCCCGGGCCGCCGCCGTGCACATCATGGCCATGGGGTTGGTGTAATTCAGCACCAGCGCATCCGGGCACAGCTCCTCGCAGTCGCGCAGGATGTCCAGCCAGGCCGGGATGGTGCGCAGGGCCTTGAAGAGTCCGCCAGGCCCGATGGTGTCCCCAATGCACTGGTCGATCCCGTATTTCAGCGGGATGTCGTTGTCGAATTCCACGCATTTGGTCCCGCTGACCTCGATGCTGTTGATCAGGTAATCGGTTCCCTTCAAGACCTTCCTCCGGTCCTCGGAGGCCACCACCTTCCAGTTTTTCCTGCCCAGATCGTCGGCCAGTTTGCGGATCAGCCGGGCCATCGTCCGCAGCCGGCCCCGGTCAATGTCGACCAACGCGATGGTCCCGCCCGCCGTGCCGGGTGTGCGCAGGATGTCGTTCATGATTCGCGGGGTGAACCCACTCCCCGCCCCCGTCATCGTGACCTTGATCGGACGCGTGAATTCACCGGCCAGGCTCTGCTCCATCGCATCCTGCGTGTGGGCCGCATGTCCGGCCGGACGCGCCGCTTTCCGGGAGGTGCTTTTCTTTTTCATGGTCGCGTTATCCCCGAATGCAATCCCGGCGGCAACGGGTAATTGCTTGATATGTAATGAGCAAATTGTGATATCTTTCCCATGCCTGCCTACGCAAACGCCCTTGAACACGTGCCGGAAATCGTCCATTCCGAGCGGGAAGCGGTTGAACGGGAGACCTATTTCTGGGACAACCGCAACCGGGAACCCTCCGGCACGGTTGTGATCCAGCGCACCCTTTCCGGAGCGGCTGTCCTCATTGACCGGAGAGGGGAACAGGAAGTGCCCCCGGGAAAAGCCATGCTCTTTGTCTACGGGGAGGCGACCGCCTACAGGATTGGTCAACCCGGCCAACGGCCCTACATCCATGAGTACACGGTGATCCGTAGTGCGGGCGGGATTTCCGAACTGGTCCGCCAGATCCGTGAGGATTTCGGAAGCGTGCTCACCATCGCCGACAACGGGGAGGGGGCCCGGTTGATCCATGAGATTTGTGGCATCTTCCGGGAAAGACAATCCAGGGACCAGCTGCAGATGGCTGAACTGGCCTACAGGCTTCTCCTTGCCGTTTACCGGGAACAATTGACGGGCATCCGGGGAAGCGATCCCGTTTCCTACCTGCGCTTCATCCTGCAAACCCGGTTCCGCAGTCCGAAGAACCTCAAGGAGTGGATGTCGGGACTCGGAATGACACGGGAGCACCTGACACGACAATTCGCGGAACGGTACGGGGAGGGGCCGGCGGCCTACCTGCGCCATCTCCGCCTGAACCATGCCCGCCTCCTGGCCCGGACAACGATTATGCCGGTGGAGGATATCGCCAGCGCCAGCGGATTCGGAAGCGCCCAGACCTTCCGCCGCGCCTACCGGCGGCAGTTTGGAATGCCGGTCGGGGTGGAGCGGCCCGCAAGCCGCCTGCCCCCTACCCGATCTCGAGGATCAGGTCCCCCTTGGCCAGGATCTGCCCGGGTTTGACCGAGATTTTCTTCACGGTACCCGATTTGGGGGCCATGATCTCGTTCTCCATCTTCATTGCGTCGAGGATGACCAGCGGCGCCCCCGCGTCGACGGACTGGCCCTCGTGGACAAAGACATCCACGATCTGGCCGGGCAGGTTGGCCCGGACCTCCCCGCTGATCTCCCGTTCCGGCAAGGGGGGGCGGAACCGTGTCGAGGCCACCTTGAAGATTTCCACGTCGAAGGGAACCCCCTTCAGGCGGACCCGCACCGGCATGCCGTCCCCGCGCCTCTCCACCTCGATGGGACAGACCTTGTGGTCGA
Organism: Oceanipulchritudo sp.; assembly: GCA_049975345.1. GTDB lineage: Bacteria > Verrucomicrobiota > Verrucomicrobiia > Opitutales > Oceanipulchritudinaceae > Oceanipulchritudo. Next base: position 68,288 of record JBNGDP010000002.1, read on the forward strand.
CCATGAGGGTCTTGATGGTCCCGTCCTCCTGCACCTTGCGGATCTGCACCGCGTAGTTGCGCTTGTCGACGACGATGTCGAAGGGCTTGCTGGTGTCGGCCTTCCGGTCGATGGTGACGGCGTGTTTCTTTTCGCAGTAGACGACGTAGTTCATAGCGAGCGGCGGTTCTTGCGTGGACGAAGCCAGCGGGTGGCGGCCCCGAGGACCGACTCGGACCCGCGCTCCGTATCGAAAACTTCCATACGCTTGAGGGTTTCGCCGTCCCGGTGCAATGCCAGGGCGGCGACCAGAGAGGCGATTTCAAAATCATTGCCGGTCTTCAGGCTGTTGACCAGGTGAGCCCGCTTTTCGGCCGTGGCGATATCCTCCGGGGTCAGGGTCCCGTCCAGCAAGGCCTCGGACCGGAGAACGCCGCGCATCAGGGGGATGTTGGTCCGCACGCCCTCGACGAAAAACTCATCGAGGGTGATGCCCATCTTCAGGATGGCGTCCTCGCGCGTGCGGCCGCGGGCCAGCAGCTTGGCCACCATGGGGTCGTAGAACGGCGAAATGCTGGCCCCGCTGAAGATCGAGGTCTGCATGTACACCTCCTCGCCGAAGGGAAGATAGAGCCGGTCCACGATGCCCGGCGAGGGGGCGAAGTTGTTTTCCGGATCCTCCGCATAGATGTAGGTGGCGATGACGTGCTGCCTGCGCGGGAGGTTTCCCGCGGCGATCTCGAGGGGCTCGCCGGAAAGGAGCCGGATCTGCTCCTTGAGCAGGTCGACCCCGGTGAGGAGGGTCGTGGCGGTGTGCGAGGGCTGGATGTAGCCGTTGATCTCCAGGAAATTGGGCTGGTCGTCCTTGATGAGAAACTCGACCGATGCGAACCCGAAAATGCCGAGGCGTTCGCACAGCACGCGCACTTCCGACTGCAACCGGGCGCGCATGTCCGGATCCAGGTGCGGGGCCGGCGTCTCCAGAAGGAGTTTCTGGAAGCGCCGCTGCAGGGGACATTCGAGCTCGGGGAAGACGATGGTCCGCCCGGCCTCATCCCGCAGGACCGGGAATTCCAGCAAGCGGGCGTTGGAGACATATTCCTCAAGGAACACCTCCGGGGAGTTCATGAGGAACTTCCCGCAGGTGGACTGCACGTGCTCGAAGGCGGTTTCCAGCCGCCGCATGTCGCGGATGACCCGCATGCCGATGCCTCCGTATCCGTGTGAGGCCTTCATTACCACGGGAAAGCCCAGGCCCTCGGCGGCCGACTCGAGCTTCTCGCGGTCGCTGAACATGGCCGACCCCTTCAGGACGGGGAGGCCCGCCCGCTTGGCGGCCTCCTTGACAAGGTACTTGTTGGACAGGTTGAACCGCCCGTCGACACGGGGGGAGATCAGGACAATCCCGCGGCGTTCGAGCTCCCGGGCGAACTTCGCGTTCTGGGCGAGAAAACCGTACCCGGGGTGCACCGCGTCGACCCCCAGTTCCTCGGCAAGGCCCACGATCTGCTCGAGGTCCAGGTAGGGGCGCAGCCGTGTGTCGCGAAGTTTGAGCTCATAGGCCTCGTCGGCGTTGCGGACCCCGGCGCTGTCGCGGTCCTCCTCCTCGAAGACGGTCACAGCGGTCGCCCCCAGTTCCTTGACCGCGCGAACGCAGTTGGCCTGGATGAGGCCGCGGTTGGCAATCAGTATGCGCTTGAACATGATAAATGCGGTTCGGGCGTTGGAATCATAGGGGAATGTTCCCGTGCTTGCGGCGCGGGCGTTCGACCTGCTTGTCGCTGAGCGACCAGAGATACTGGCGGATGACACCCGCGGTTTCTCCCGGCTCGATGACGTCATCCAGATAGCCAAGCGAGGCGGCCATGCGGGGATTGGCGAAGGTCTCGATGTATTCGGCCTCCCTGACCTTCGCCGCCTCCTCGGGATTGTCGCTGGCGGCGATTTCCTTGCGGAAGATGACGTTGACGGCCCCTTTGGGTCCCATGACCGCGATCTCCGCCCCCGGCCAGGCCACCACCATGTCCGCCCCGAGATGTTTCGAGCACATGCAGATGTAGGCCCCCCCGTAGGCCTTGCGCAGGATCACCGTGAGTTTGGGAACGGTGGCCTCGCTGTAGGCGTACAGGAGCTTCGCCCCGTGCCGGATGATTCCCGAATATTCCTGGTCCACGCCGGGAAGGAAGCCCGGCACGTCGACAAGGGTCAGCAGCGGGATGTTGAAGGCGTCGCAGAAGCGGACGAAACGGGCGGCCTTGTCGGAGGCGTTCACGTCGATGCAGCCGGCGAGGTGCTTCGGGTTGTTGGCGACGATTCCTGTACTGATGCCATCGATACGACAGAATCCGATCACGATGTTCGGGGCGTACTGCGCCTGCAACTCGAGGAAGGAATGGGCGTCCACCAGCTGCTCGATCACGTCGTGAATGGCGTATCCCTTGTTCGGGTTCGCGGGAACGAGGTCCTCGAGGACGCCTTCCCTCGGGCTGATCCGGTTCACCGGGGGAATGACCGGCGGGGGCTCCTGGTTGCTGGGCGGAATGTAGGTCAGCAGTTTCGCCACCCAGTTCAAGGTGGCCTCGTCGTCCTCGCCGATGTAGCTGGCCACGCCGGAGCGGGCCATGTGGATGTCCGGCCCGCCGAGGTCCTCCTTGCTGACTTCCTCCCCGGTCACGGTCTTGATGACGTCGGGACCGGTGATGAACATGTTGGAGGTCCCCTTGACCATGGCCACGAAATCCGTGATGCCGGGGGAGTAGACGGCGCCGCCGGCGCACGGCCCCATGATGACGCTGATTTGCGGGATCACTCCGGAAGCGCGGGTGTTGCGGAAAAAGATCTCCCCGTAGCCGCAGAGGGAGCCGATCCCCTCCTGGATGCGCGCCCCGCCGCTGTCGTTCAACATCACGATCGGCGCTCCCGCGGCAATCGCCCGGTCCATGATGTCGGCCACCTTCTTCCCGTGCATTTCCCCGAGCGAGCCACCGAGAACGCTGAAATCCTGGGCCGCTATGTACACCAGGTCCCCGTTGACCCGGCCAAAGCCGGTCACCACCCCGTCGCCGGCCACCTTCTTTTTCCCGAGGCCGAAATGCTCGTTGCGCAATTCAACGAAACCGCCCACTTGCACGAAGGTCCCCTCGTCAAAAAGGTATTCGATCCGCTCCCAGACCGTCATTTTTCCGCGATCCCGCTGCGCCTCGAGGCGCGCTTCCCCGCCCCCCAGTTTCATCCGTTCCTTGGTCTGGCGCAGGGCCATGACGCGTTCCGCACCCGTGCTGCCGCCCGGCTGTTCCTTCTCCCCGTTATCCATAAGAATAATTAATAAATTGTTACAGCACTGTGAAATTATTTAATGGACGGTTCAAGCCAATTTCCGATCCCGGGCCGTTTCGGGTCAAAACCAGGCCTTGAGCCATAGATAGAGGCGGTCCGGATCAGGGCCCGCTTCGGGGAAACCGGGGATACGGAGCCCGCCAAACTCGGTTCCCGGGCCGCCGAGGGCGGTGGCCCCGCCGAGGGTGAACTCCATGTCCTGGCGGAAATTCCAGATCAGGCGGGGCAGGACAACCGCGGAGGGATCCTGCAGGTTTAGGACGGCCGAGAGATGGAGATTCACAAGCGGATGGAGCTCAATTTGCAGGGACGGAGCGAGGTAGGCCCGTCCGAGGGTGAAAACTTCCCCCCGGGCCAGGCGCACCAGCAGGAGGGGTTCGCCGGCCAGGCCCGCGTAGTCCGGGGAACCGATTGTATTGTAGTGGAATTCCAGCGAACCGTAATAATTTAATCCATCCCAGTTCCATGAATAGTCGATGTTGGCAACCGTACTGAAGAGGTGATGATCCCCTTCGGCAAAGGTAAGAATGGCATCCCATCGCCAGACCGCATTGCCAAGGTAGCCGATCCGGCCCAGACCGACCACCGCCTCATCAAAATGCCAGGCGGCAAGGAAATCCCACTCCCCCTCTCCGGCGAAGAGGTGCCCCTTCAGGGCCAGCGAGCTTTGCTTCGCCTGCAGGGAACCCGTGACGGGATCCCGCCTTGGAACCAGCAGGAGCTGCCAGCCGGTATGCCCGTTCCAGGATGCCGGATGCAGGGAAAGCAGGACCAGGTCGTCCCCAAGTTTGTAGTCCCGCTCGACATCCGTCGGGGCGAAGGGATTGAAGAGATCGATGGGATTAAAGACGATTCCATTGCCCCATGTGATGGCTTCGCGGCCCAAGGTCAGGGTCCCCCAATCCGCCGTGTACTGGTAGTTCAAGCGGTCGAGGCGGTGGCAGGCCAGCCGGTCATCGTCATCATGCCAGGCACCGGTCAAGTCGAACAGGCGGCTGGCGTCGCCGGGCGGAAACGCCACCTGGCCGAGGAGCACAGCCGCCTCGTAGTGGAGGAGAAATAGATGCGCGTCGCCAGGCCTGATTTCCGGCATGAGCCGCAACTCGGCGGAACCCTCCCAGTCCGAATCCGCATGACCCCCGCGCAGGTTGAACTGTCCGGAGCATTGGTAATCCATGCCTTGCGCCGCCACGGCATGGACCAAAAACGCGACGGCTGCTGCCAGAGCGCCCTTATCCTTTCTGCTCATCCTTGTGGACCTTTCCATCCCGCAGGGTGACGATCCGCCGGGCGCATTCCATGACGCGTGTGTCGTGGGTGGAAAAGACGAAGGTGACCCCGTGGCGCTCGTTCATCTTCTGCATGATGTGGAGGAGGCTGCGGGCCGTCTGGCTGTCCAGGTTGGCGGTCGGCTCGTCGGCGAGGATGATATCCGGCTCGGTGACGAGGGCGCGGGCCACGGCAACGCGCTGCTGCTGGCCGCCGGACATCTCGTGCGGGCGCCGGTCGATCATTTCCCCGAGGCCGACCTCGTCGAGAATCGAGCGGGCCCGCTGCCCGCGCTCCTTTCCGGAAACCCCCTGCAGGAGCATGATGTACTCGACATTTTCGAGTGCCGAAAGGACCGGAATCAGGTTGTAGGCCTGGAAAATGAACCCGATGTGGCGCAGGCGCAACTCCGTCTTTTCCCGGTTGCCCAGCCCGGAAAGTTTGTAGTCATTAATGGTGACATCCCCCTCGTCGAACCGGTCAAGCCCCCCGATGAGGTTCAGAAGCGTGGTCTTGCCGGACCCGGACGGCCCGGCCAGGGCGGTGAATTCACCGTTTTCGACATTCAGATCGACCCCCCGCAGGGCGTGCACCTCGATCTCACCCTGATGGTAGATTTTGTGCAGGTTCTGACACCGTACAATCGCCTTCATATCGTCGCTTCCTATTTGAAATGGGCCATGGCCTCCACGGGCGTGAACCGGGAGGCCTTGACCGCGGGATACAGGCTGACCAGGATCCCCAGGACAAAGACCAGCGCGTTGAAGAGGAGAAAGTCTCGTATCTGGATTTCCGGATACACCATCCGGGACATGCCCAGCATCTCGGTGGAGCCGGAGAAGGCGGCCAGGTCGATGCCCTGCACGTTCAACCACCAGACCGCCAGCAGGGCGAGGACATCACCGATGGCAAGGCCCACCAACAACAGCATCGACGATTCCAGCAGCACGCCGGTGACGATGCGGAAGGGCGTGGTGCCGAGGGCCCGCACCAGCCCGAATTCACGAATGCGCTCGTAGACGGCCATCAGGAGCGTGTTGACCAGTCCGAAGCCCATGGCCAGGAACACCACGACGCCCCAAAGATAGGAAAAATAATCCCAGATCCGGATGTAGGCGGTGACCAGCGGAGTACGATCCTGCCACCGCGTGACGGCATATTCCGACGCGTCGAGGCGCTCCTTCAACAACGCGGCCACGGGTTCCGTCTGTTCGATGTCCGGCAGGAGGATGGAAACCTCGGAGATGCCCTCCCCCATCTTCAGGAACTGCTGCACGACCGGTTGTTCGGCAAAGGCGAAGCCGGTCTCGCTGGATTCGAGAAAGGTGTCGAAGGTGCCCGTGATCCGGAAGGCCATCGAGGCGATTTCCCCGGTGCTGTCCTGTGCCATCAGGATCAGCTTGTTGCCGATCTTCGTCTCAAAATCCGCAAGCAGTTTCTTCCCGACAAGAATTCCGTTCTCCGGCCCCTCTCCCGGCATCTCCCCTTCAAGGACGGCGTCCTTCAGGAAGGTCATCTCCATCTCCCTGGCAAGGTCGGACCCGACGAGGACAAAACCGCCTGCATGACGGGCGTTGCTGGCCGCCACATTCAGGCGGACCCGGGCAACAAAGAGGGCTCCCCCGGGGAGGGTGTCCGCGAGAACATCCTCCAACTCCCCGGCGCGGGGAATTCTGTTTTCAATGGCGGGATCATCCAGGTACCCGGGATGGTGGATCTGCACGTGCCCGGTCAGGTTGGCCAGGGAATTGTCGAGCATGCTCCGGACCATTCCCCACATGGTCGCCCCCATGAAGAGCATCATCCAGATGCCCACGACGACGGAAACCAGAATGACGGCTGTGCGCCGCGGATTGCGCCAGAGGTTGCGCCAGGAGATGAGGAGTTGCCACTTCATTGGTCGTGCATCGCGTCGACGGGATTCAGGCGGAGCAGGCGGATGACCGGATAAACCGAGGAAAGGAGGGTCACCCCGAGAACCAGCACCGGGGCGAGCCAGATGATGAACCAGGAAAGCCGGGGATGGATGCGCTCGGGAAGCCCGAACTGGGCCAGCAGGCTCTCGGATTCGGGGATGACAAAACCGGTCTCCTGCGCATGCCAGGTGTACGCAAGGCCGACCAGCATGCCGAGGAGGATGCCGCAAAGGCCGAGAAAGGCCGTCTCGAGAAGAAGAATGCGCACCAGCTTTCCGCGGCTGCTCCCGATGGCGTTGAGAATCCCGAATTCATAGGACCGCTCCATGACCGCCATGAGAAAGGTGTTCATGATGCTGAAGGCCACGACGACAAGGAGCAGAAAATAAAAAATGTAGCCGCTGATCATGTCCAGCTGGATGCTCTGCTTTAGGCCCGGCAGCAGTTCGTCCCAGGTCATCACTTCGAGGTCCGGGTGTACGGCGGCGATACGGGCCTGCAGCTTGCCGGCCACGGCCTCCACCTCGTCGAGGGAGCGGCAATTGACAACCACCCGGTGGACCCGCCCCTGCATGAAGAAAGTATCCTGGAAGATGCCGAGGGGAATCCGGGCAAGGGTGCGGTCGAGATCCGGTTGGCCGGACTCGGCGATTCCCCGGACCGTGAAGGCGTTGGCCGCCACCGATCCGTCATATCCCTGGCCGAGAAGGACGACCTCGTCACCGATCCCGACCTTCAGGTTGTCCGCCAGCTTTCTTCCCAGGAGGATTTCATTGCCCTCCCCGGAAAAATAGGATCCCTCCCGGATGATGGACCGGATCGTGCTCACCTCCGGCTCCCGGTCGATGTCCACCCCGACGACCATGACGCCGTAGGAACGCTTGCCCGAATCAGCCAGGGCGAAGGCTTCCGCACGGCGGGTGAAGGCCTTGATGCCATCCATTCCCCCCGGAATTTCGAGGATGCCACCGGGATCCTCAATGGCCTTGCGGATGTCGTTGTTTTCCTGATACCCTTTATGCAGGACCTGCATTTCGCCTGTGGTTGTACTCACGGCCGCATGGATCATGGAATCGTAGGAGCCCACCTGCCAGGCGAACATGAACAGGAGCAGGGCGGTCGATAGCGCAAGGGCCAGGAGGGTCAGCACGCTGCGCCGGGTGTTGCGCCAGACGTTGCGCCAGGCTATTTTCGCGGTGATCATTCAAGGTCCGGGTTGGGCGGGTTGCGAAGGGCCCCCCGCGTGAAGTAGCGGTCCGGCAGGCTGTCCCTGAACTCGAGCTTCAGGTACTCGACCCTGGTGTAGTGATCCTCCTTGTCGGCCGGGCGCATGACCAGGAGGCGCGGATACAGCTTCCCGGAAATCATCTCGATCTGCTCGAAGCGGAGGGTCTTTACCCGTTCCCCGGCCTCGTCATGGAAAGCCTCCTCGAGGAAGACCAGGTCGTCGCGGATCTTCAGGATCTCCTTGCCCCAGATCACGGGGGCCCCGGGAAGGGGCGTGCTTTCGACGATGTAGACGACATGCCCGTCCTGCTCCTCCTGCCCGAGGAGTTCATGGGTGTAGTCCTTGACAAGGGCGTCGGCCTTCGCGAGGTCGTTGTTCGAGAAGTCGGATCCCATCCACGACTGGGCCATCATGGATGGCGGCAGCTTGATGATGCGATTGACCTTGGGGTTGAAGGTCCACATCTCGTTGCCTTTCTTGAGGGTCCCGTTTCCCCGGTCCTTGGGCGGGTCCACGATCGTGAACAGGCTCTCCTCCTCCCCGATGGTCCATGCATGCATCACCTGGGTGCGTTCCCATTCCGGACGGTGGATCGTCATCCGCACCTCCGCCACGGAGGCCTTGTCCCGGTAATACTCGAAGGCGTCCTGCACGAGATCGGCGGCGCTGGGGAGTGTCCCCGTTTCACCCGCATAGCCAACCGCTCCCGCAAAAGATACCATTCCCGCCAGGCAAAGCATTTTTCCCGCATCCATCCTGCTTCCCGTTCCCATGATGGCCACAGACATACACCTTGGGGCACCTAATGTCCAATCAATGCTGCGCCCCCCTCAGAGCTGGAAGCTACCGCTGATTGGGATACTCGACGGAGCGCTGGCTACCGGTTTTCTGGCTGCGGGCGGCGCGGATTTCGGCCTTGGGCTCGCCGGCGAGTTTCATGCGACGCAGCAGGGTTGCCCGGAAGCCCTTGCGCAGCCCGGCATGGGCCCGCGAATCAACCAGATTGGCCAGTTCGTAGGGATCGGTGCGCAGGTCGTAAAGCTCCGTTTCCCGGTAGACCGGGGCCGTCGCCTTTCCCTTGTCGGCATTGGACGCCGTGACGGCATATTTCCAGCGGCGGGTGCGCAGGGCCCGGCCGGGTGGCAGAAAAGCATCCCCGAACTGGATAAAGCTCTCCTCCGGCAAATGGGCGGTTTCGCCCCGGGTCACCGAAAGGAGGGACTTCCCCTGCATGGTCCTTGGAATTTCGATACCGGCGGTGTCGAGGAGGCTCGGGGCGAGGTCCACCAGGCTGGCGGGGCAGGTCTGCTCCCCTCCCCCGTTCCATTTCGGGCCCCACAGGGCGAAGGGAATCCGTACCGAGGACTCGTGCGGGCTGCGCTTGTACTCGGCATTGCGGGTCTTGAAATGACAACCGTGGTCGCTGATGAAGACCATGACCGTCTCCTCCGCCTGGCCAAGGGACTCGACGGCATCCATGATCCGCCCCAGCCCGTCGTCCAGTCGCTTCACCATGGCACAATACCCGGCCCAGTCGCGGGCGCTGCTGCCCCCGAGGGCCTGCAGGTCGGGCGGGAGCCATTTCCCCATGAAATCGCGTTCCATCCCACGCGGCGCCGGATAGGAATCGTCCGTGTTCTGATGATGCGGCTCGAGGTAGGAAAGAAAGAGAAAATACGGCTTTTCGGGCTCCCTTGCCCGCTCCCCGACGTAGCGGATGGCCGCATCGGTCAGGGCGTCACTGCGGTAGCCCGGAAGCTGCACGGGATGGTCCTGTTCATCCCACAGCTGGGCCGAATAGGGACCGCTGACCAGCTCGATGCAGTTGCCGGCCAGCCAGTCCTCCCAGCCGCCGCGGTTCTTTTTCGGGACGGCCGCGGGCCCGGTGCCCTCGGAAAGGTGCCACTTGCCGATGTAACCGGTCCGGTAGCCGGCCGCCTTGAAAAGTTCCGCCAGTTTCGGGCTGCTTTTCTTCAATCCCGGGCCGTTGCACCAGACCCCCGTCTTCGTTGCATACTGGCCTGTCTGGATACAGCTCCGGGCCGGTCCGCAGACCGGTTGCGGTGTCACGGCCTCCTTGAAAAACGTTCCCTGGCGCGCCAGACGGTCCAGGTTCGGCGTCAGCCCCATCGGGTTGCCGTTCAGCCCGAGCGTGTCCCAACGCTGCTGGTCGGTGAAGAAAACGATGAAGTTCACAGGAATATCCGTACCGCCGGGTTCCCGAATGGCAAGGTCTTTCAATTCCCTCTTCCTTCTGTGCGCGCGGATCTCGGTCAGCCGTCGCTCCTTTAGCTTCCTCCCGGCATTCGCGCGGCTTCTGCCCGAATAGAGAGTTGTGAAAGCGCTACGACTGTGTCAGCTTCAACTCATGGCAGAAATTGAAATGAACAAGGCGCTTTCCAGCCCGAGGAATGTCTTTGGTCACCCGGACAGGGTGCTTGCAGAGCAATCCCTTTCGCCTTCGCAAAAGCGGGAGATCCTGCTCCGCTGGCAGGCCGAGGCCATCCACATGCAGGAATCCGACGCGGAGGGCTTCTCCGGCGGGGAGCGCAGCCTGGTCGATGACATCGGCAGGGCCCTTGCAAGGCTGGACAGGGAAAACACCGGCGGCCCGATATAAAGGACGCGGTCAGCCCGCCCCGATACAGGATCTCCTCTCCCGCATGCCACGGAAAGGCATCGTGGATGGCCCCGTCGGATCACTTTCGGGCGATTTGGACACCCAGATATAAAGGCACGGGCTGGGTGGCAAAATGGCGGAATGTGGTTAGCATGCCCCAGGATCCATACTATACAGAAGCTGGTAATGATGAAAAACATTGGAAAGATGTTTCTTTTTTTGGGAGCCGTCCTGCTGGGCGGCTGTGTCCAGGTGGCGCCGCCCGGCGAGGATTCGCTGGAGGTGGCGGTCCCGGGCGAATGGACGACGCGGGCCACGGGCACGGAACCGCATGGCTGGCTGGCTGATTTTGGCGACCCGCAACTGCAGGCCCTGATCGGGGAGGCGCTTGGGGGGAACCTGCAGCTGCAATCGGGCATGGCGCGGCTTGACCAGGCGATGGCCCTGGCGCGCATCGAGGGAGCGGACCGGCTGCCTGCCCTGTCGCTCACCGGGAGTGCGCAGCGGTCGATGGGCAACAACCTGCAGGATCCGCCGGTGCGGAACCGTTCCGACCGTTTTGAACTGGGCGCGGTGGTCAGCTGGGAACTGGATGTCTGGGGACGCGTCCGGGCGCAGGCTCTTGCGGCAAACGCCGATGCGGAGGCGGCCGAGGCGGATTTCCAGGCCTTGCGGCTTTCGCTGGCCAATCGCGTGGCGCAGGCCTGGTTCAACGCCATCGAGGCACGCCAGCAGGAGGCCCTTGCCCTGGAAACCCTGAACTCTTTCGAGGCAAACTTGAAAACCGTTGAGGAACGCTTCAACCGGGGCCTGACTCCCGCCCTCGACCTGCGCCTGACGCGCGCGAACGTGGCCACCGCGCGTTCCACCCATGCCCTGCAGAAGCGGCTTGCCGATTCCGCGGTGCGGCAACTGGAGGTCCTGCTGGGCCGTTATCCCTCGGGCAGCATGGTTTCCCGGGGGGAACTTCCGGCCCTGGAGGATACCATTCCGGCGGGCCTGCCATCCGGTTTGTTGTCCCGGCGTCCGGACATCCGGGCCTCGGCACGGCGGTTGATGGCCGCCGATAGCCGCCTGATTGAAAGCGAGCGGGCCCTCCTGCCCTCCCTCAGCCTGACGGCACGGTACGGGAGCGCCAGCGGGGAACTTGAGAATCTGCTCGAGGATCCCTTTGATGTCTGGAGCCTGCTGGGCAACCTGTCGGCCCCGCTGTTTCAAGGCGGCCGCCTGCGGGCCAACGTGGACCTTTCGGAGGCGCGCCGGCAGGAAGCCCTGGCGAATTACCGCGATACCGTGCTGACCGCCTTCCGTGAGGTGGAATCCTCCCTTGCCGGGGAAACCTACATCCGCGATCAACTGGAGGCGCTCCGGCTTTCGGCGGAGGAATCCATCGGGGCGCAGGAGCTGGCCGAGGAGCGCTACGAGGGCGGCCTGACCGACATCGTCACCGTTCTTGAATCGCAGCGGCGGGCCTTCACCGCGCGCAGTGCCATGCTGGCCGTGCACAACCAGCTGCTTCAGAACCGTCTTTCCCTCTACCTCGCCCTGGGCGGGGAATTTTCTGAATGAAACCCGTATTGAAAATTCTTCGACGAACCCTGCCCTTCTGGATTCTGGCGGGGGGGATTGTCTTCTTTTACTTCCTTGTGGCGACGAAGCCGCAGGCCCAGCGCCGGGCGCCCCCCGAACCGGTCATCCAGGTCGAGGCCATGCGCATGGAGCCGCGGGATTTCACGATCATGCTGGATTCCCAGGGCACCGTTTCGGCCCGCACGGAGAGCACGCTGATCCCCGAGGTCTCCGGCAAGATCATCAAGGTGGCCCCCAACTTCCGCGAGGGCGGCTTTTTCGAGGAGGGAGACCTGCTGTTGCAGATTGATCCGAGTGATTACGAGACGGCCCTGACCATTGCCGAGGCGAACCTCGCGGAGGCCAGGGTGCGCCTGGCCGAGGAAGAGGCCCAGGCCGACCAGGCGACAAGGGACTGGGAGCGGCTCGGGGCCGGGGACTCCCCCAGTGAACTCGTCCTCCGCCGGCCCCAGTTGGCCCTTGCCCGGGCCAATGTGGCCGCCGCCAAGGCCCGCCTGGACGAGGCGCGCCGCAACCTTGAGGACACCCGGATCACCGCGCCCTACGAGGGTCGTGTCCTCGAACAGCATGTCGACATCGGCCAGGTGGTCTCTCCCGGCACCATGCTCGCCGAAATCTACGCGGTGGATTACGCGGAAATTCGGCTCCCCCTGACCATTGAGGAATACGCGTTCCTGAACCTTCCGCCGACCATTCGCGGGGCCGAGAAGGAACCCTACGCCCTGCCCGTCACCCTGCAGGCCCGGTTCGGGACGGAGGAGGTCTCCTGGAAGGGACGGATCGTCCGGGTGGAGGGGGCCATCGACACCCGCAGCCGGCAGATTTTTGTCGTCGCCCAGGTCGATGATCCCTATGGACCGGCCCACCCCCAGCCCCTGAAAGTCGGCCTGTTTGTGGAGGCCCGGATCCAGGGGACCACCCTGCAGGATGTGTATATCCTGCCGAGGACGGCCCTTCGCGAGGCCCGCTACGTTCTTACCATCGACGATGAGGACCGGATCTTCCGTGTCCCCGTGGATCCCCTCTGGAGCAACGCCGACGTGGTCGTCTTCCGGGAGCAATCCATCGCGCCCGGCACCCTCGCGGCCATCACCCGGATTCCCCTGGCCATCGACGGTATGCACGTCCAACCGACCCCCGTGGAGGAACCTTAGACCTACGACCTTAGACCTTTGACCCGTTATGATCGCCTACTTCGCACGAAACCGCGTTGCCGCCAATATCCTCATGGCGGCGATTTGCGTGATCGGATTGGTCTCCGCCCTCAACCGGCTGACCCTTGAGGTCTTCCCCAGCGTGGAGGCCGACGTGGTCAACGTCCGCGTGATCTATCCCGGATCGACGCCGACCGAATCCGAGGAGGCGATCGGCGTGCGCATCGAGGAGGCCATCCAGGACCTCCAGGGTATCGACCGCATCTATACAAACGCGTCGGAAGGCTCCGTGACCGTCACCACCGAGGTGCAAAAGGGCTACGAGCCGAGGACCCTGCTGGACGATATCAAGAACCGGATCGACTCCATCAGCACCTTCCCGGAGGATGCCGAGCGGCCCATCATCGAGCAACCCGCCATCTCCGAGCGCGTGCTCAACATCGTCCTTTCCGGCCCCCTTACGGAAAAGGACCTCAAGCACCTCGGCGAGCGTATCCGCGACGAGATCACCAACCTGCCCGGCGTCACACAGGTCGGGCTGCGCGGGGTCCGCCCGTATGAGGTGGCGATCGAGGTTTCCGAGAACACCCTCCAGGCCTACGGGCTTACCTTCGCGGATGTCGCCAACGCCATCCGCCGCTCCTCCGTCGACCTGTCCGCCGGGCGCATCCGCACCCGCGGGGGGGACGTCCTCCTCCGGACCGACGCGGAGGCCCAGTTCCAGGAGGAATTCGAGGAGATTGTCGTCCGCACGCGGGAGGACGGGACGCGCCTGAGCCTCGCCGACATCGCCACCGTCCGGGACGGGTTCGATGAGAACATCATGTATTCCGAATTCAACGGAAAACGGGCCGTCATGGTCGACGTCTTCCGGGTCGGCGACCAGAGCGTGATCGAGCTGGCCGGCACCGTGAAGGATTACGTCGCCCGTTCCCAGAGCACCCTGCCCGAGGGGGTCACCCTGACCGTCTGGAGCGACTGGTCAAAGACGATCGAGGACCGCCTCAACACCCTGACAGGCAGCCTGCTCTGGGGGGGTGTATTGGTTTTTCTGATACTGGCGGCCTTCCTCCGGTTCTCGGTCGCCATGTTCGTCGCCATCGGGGTCCCGGTCAGTTTCCTCGGGGGGCTAGCCATCATGCCCCTCTTCGGCATTTCCCTGAACCTGCTCTCGATGTTCGCCTTCATCATGGTGCTGGGGATCGTCGTCGATGACGCCATTGTCACCGGGGAAAACGTGTTCAACCACCTGCGCAGGGGCGGGGACCCGACCGAAGCGGCCATCCGCGGCACCCACGAGGTCAGCGTTCCCGTCACTTTCGGGGTGTTGACGACCATGATCGCCTTCATTCCCCTGATGCTCCTTCCCGGGCGCCGGGGGGCGTTCTTCTCGGTCATCTCCATCGTCGTCATCGCCTGCCTGGCCTTTTCCCTTGTCCAGTCGAAGCTTGTCCTGCCGGCGCACATGAGCCTGCTTTCCCACATCGGGCGGAAGGGGGAGAAGCTGAACCCGCTCCAGCGCTTCCAGCGGATCTTCGCCGACGGCCTGGAATGGTTCATCAAGCGCGTCTACCGGCCCATGCTTCATGTGGCGATCAAGTACCGCTACAGCACGGCGATGGTCTTCATCGTGGCCCTCCTCATCACCGCGGGGTTCCTCTCCACCGGACGGATCAAGTTCTTCTTCTTTCCGAGGATTGAAAGCGATACGGTGACGGTGCGCCTCGACATGCCGATCGGGACACCGGTTGAGGTGACCGAGCGATACGTGCGCCAGATCGCCGACGCCGCCCTTCAGGTCCGGGACCGCTTCAACAAGGAGTTCGGGGAGGATACCGTCCAGAACATCCTCATGACCGTCGGCGGCCAACCGTTTGGAAGCCGTTTTGGAATGGGAGACAGCGGCCAGAGCCATCTTGGCGAGGTCATTCTCGAACTGGCCCCGGGCGAGACCCGCAACCCCGCCGTTTCCGCCTTCTCGGTTTCCGGCGCCTGGCGGGACAAGGTCGGCTTTGTCCCCGGCGGCGAGGTCAGCTACATCTTTTCGCGTTCCAGTTCCGGGGCGCCCATCGATGTGCAACTCTCCGGTCCGGACTTCAGGGAGCTCGACGCCCTGGCGGCCCGGCTCAAGGAGCAGCTCGCCACGTACCCGGGAGTTGTCGACATCGTGGATTCCTTCGAGGCCGGGAAGGATGAGTTGAAGCTGACCCTCAAGCCGGCGGCCCGCAATCTCGGCCTCACTTCGGAGGACCTCGCCCGGCAGGTCCGGCAAGCCTTCTTCGGCTTGGAAGCCCAGCGAATCCAGCGCGGTCGCGACGACGTCCGCGTCATGGTCCGCTATCCCGAGGAGGAACGCCGCAGCCTCGCCAATCTCGAGAAAATGCGCATCCGCACCCCGGAGGGGAACGAGGTGCCCTTCTCCGAGGTCGCCGACGCGGAAATGGGCAAGAGCCTCCCCAACATCCGCCGTGTGGACCGGAACCGGACCCTCAACGTCACCGCCGACATCGAGGAGGGGAAGGGCGATGTCGAGGCCATCAAGGCGGACCTGGTTGAAAATTACCTGCCCGATCTGCTCGCGCTCCATCCTGCAATTTCCTTTTCCCTCGAGGGCGAGGCAAGGGAGCAGCGGGAGAGTTTTGAGAGCCTGCGATATGGGGTCCTCCTTGTCCTTTTCGGCATTTACGCCATGCTGGCCATCGTCTTCCGATCCTATCTGCAGCCGTTCATTATCATGCTGATCATTCCCTTCAGCGCGATCGGGGCCATCCTGTTTCATGTCGTTCGCGGGGATACCCTCAGCATCATGTCGATCCTTGGGATTCTCGCCCTCATCGGTGTCGTGGTGAACGACAGCCTTGTTCTCGTTGATTATGTCAACCGCCGGCGCAACGAGGGCTATTCCCTTTTACGGGCCGTTTCCACGGCCGGAGTCGCCCGCTTCCGCCCCATCCTCCTCACCTCCCTGACCACCATTGCCGGCCTCACCCCCCTGCTTCTCGAAAAAAGCCGCCAGGCCCAGTTCCTCATTCCCATGGCCGTCTCGCTTGCCGGGGGAATCGCCTTCGCCACCTTCCTTACCCTCTTTCTGGTCCCCATGATTTACCTTATCTTCGAGGATATCGGCAAGGGCTTCCGCAAGGCCTTCGCCTGGTGGCGAAAATGATCCCCGCCGGTGTTTCCTGATTGGATTCCGAGCGTTCCTCCACAGAATGTGATGAAAATGGGCATACTCCGCCAGTGGGTGTCACGAATCCTTTTGCCCGTCGGCCTGACAATGACTTGGCCGGTCATCGCGTCGGCCCGGGATGTGGTTTCCCTTTTCGATGCGGCGATTGCGGACTCGATTCCCTCGGAATCGGTGGCGTACAAGACGGTCGGGGAGCGGGACCTGGCGCTGCATCTTTTTGATCCCGCGCATGGGGCTCCGCCCCGTGACGCGGCCATCCTCTGGTACCACGGGGGCGGCTGGACCGGGGGCGAGCCGTATTTCATGTTCCGGCAGGCAAAGTATTTCGCGCTGCTGGGCTTCACCTGTGCGGTGGCGGAATACCGTCTGGCGGGGGAAGACGGGGCCACGATCTTTGACTGCGTGGCGGACGCGCGGGACGCCTTTTACTGGGTGCATTCCAACGCCGCGGAGCTCGGGATCGATCCCGGGAAAATTGTCGTCGCCGGGGAATCGGCGGGCGGGCACCTGGCGGCCTGCGTGGGGACCATTCCCGACGGGCGCGGGGCGGGTATTCCGGTGCCGCAGCCCTGGCCGGCCGGCTGCGTGCTGGTGAATCCGATCGTCGACCTGACGACGATTTCCTGGGCCATGACCAAACCGGGCCTGACCCCGGAAGACGTGGCCCTTGCGGAAAGCATTTCCCCCCTGTATTTCGCCGGCCCGGATTCCTCCCCCGCCCTCCTGCTGCACGGGGCGGCCGATTCGGTGGTTCCCCCGCAGCAGTCCGTCGATTACGCGGAAGCCCTGCACGCGGAGGGGGTTCCGGCGAACCTGCGCCTCTGGCCGGAAAAGGAGCACGCCTTTTTCCTGTATCTTCCGGAAATCTTCCCGAACCTGAATGACAAACCGGTGATCCAGCTCAGCCTGCTGGAGATCGAGGCCTTTCTCCAAGCGGAGGGGCTGAATGGTTACCCCGTGGTCCATGGTCATTTCAGTCCGGTACACCTGTTTGCCGGGGATGACGGTTGGAGCAGCTTCAGCGAATTGTTCGAACTGGACGGGCTGCTCTGCGGAAGCACCTACAAGGGGGGTGTCAACGATGCCGGCACCCTCTTTTCCATGGATCCGGCCACCCGCGCATTTCGTTTGCTCCACAGCTTCGACTTTACGGACGGCAACGAGCCCTTCAACGGGATGACCACGGACGGGACCCGCCTGTACGGGGCCTGCAAGTTCGGCGGCGATTTCGGTGAAGGAACCCTCTTCAACATCAACAGGGACGGGACCGGCTTCCAGGTCCTTCATCATTTCGGCGAGAATGACCAATCGGGCTTTTACCCGCATGCCGGTCCGGTACTGGTGGAAGGGACCCTGTACGGCACCACCTACCATGGAGGAAGCACGGTATGGGGAGGCACACTGTACCGGTATCCCCTCCCCTCCGGCCCGTTTGAAGTCATCCACAGTTTCACGGAAGCCACCGGCCGCCATCCAACCGGTCAACTGACCCCCGTCGGGGACTGGCTATACGGCACCACCTCCGATTTCTTCGAGGAAGCGGGCGGAAATTTCGGGACCCTTTTCCGGTACAGCCTCACCAGCGGCCAGTTTGAGCTGCTCCACGCCTTCGACGGGAGCAGCGAGGGGGGCCATCCATACGACGCATTGTTGTATGACGGGGTGGATACATTGTACGGGACAACCTTCGGCCAACCCGGCAATCCCCTCAGCATGGGGACCCTTTTTGCGTATTCCATTTCCGCTGACACCCTGACCGTGCTCCACGACTTCGGTTCCAACCCCGGCACCGGCTCCAAGCCCAACAGCTCCCTGATCACCATCGATTCAAGCGGTTTCCTTTACGGCCACAGCCACGGCAGCAACGATCCGGCGGGCGAGACCGGGACGCTGTTCCGGATCCGGACCGATGGCAGCGAATTCACCCTTCTGCACCGTTTTACCGGGGGCCTTGCCGGCAACACCCCGATGCGCGGCTTGGCTTACGCGAACGGCGCCTTCTACGGGGTCACCGCCTTCGGGGGCCTGACGACGAACGTGGATGATCCCGAAACCGGCGGGGGATTCATCTTCCGCTACGCCCCCGTGGAGCCCGCCACGGCGGCGCGCAGCGCGTATGTCGGCTGGATGGCCGGTCACGGGCTCCTGGTCAACCAGTCCTTTGCAAACAATGCGGACGCCGATGGCTGGAGCCTCATCGAGGAATTCGCCTTTGACGGGTCGCCGTTCTCCGCGGATTCCCATCCTGTAACGGAATTGTCGCTACAAGATCCTCACTCGCTGCGGCTGCGGATTCCCCGGATCCGCTCGGTGATCACCCCCGGGCTTGGGCTGCAGGGCAGCCACACCCTCGCGGAATGGGTGCCCGCGGCGGGATTCAGCCTGCAGACCCGGGACCTCGAACCTGGGTTCGAGGAGCAGGTCTATGACTTTGCCTCCGGCCCTCCCGAGGAAAGCGCCCTCTTCCTGCGCCTGAACATCGGGCTCGGGGATTGAGGCCTCCTCAGCGATCAACGCCGAACCAGCCCTCCGTGAAGTCGAAGAACCAGCGCCGTCCGGTATTTCCGGTCCCTTTCACGTAGTGGATCCACCTTTCGTCAAGGAAGCTGTACAGGAATGGATAAATGTCCTCCCGCGTCCAGAGGTAGCCGAAATCAAGGTCATGCAGGTAGAACCCGGAAGCCTCCGCCTGTTCCGGAACGCTGAGGTACAGCTCCCCGTGCTCGAGGTGGGATATCCAGCGTGGCTTGGCGGCATGGTGCGCGTACCAGCCGAACCAATCCGAATCGCGCCAGAGGTCGCCGGCATCGGTGGCCTTCGGGTCCGGTTCCTGCATCGTGTCGGCATGGTAGAGCCACTGCATCCGCTCCATGATTCCCGCCGCGTCCGTGGTGGTCCGCTTCACGCGTTGCCAGGAGGTACCCGGCAGCAGGGCCCAGTCCGTGGAGGCGGTCGCCGTCGCCAGATAGCCGGAATCGCGAAGCGGTCCTTCCTCCGGCGCCGTTTCCCATGGAAGGGTCTCGACCCCGTACATGCCGGCCGGTATGTGGAGGGCGTCCTCCGTCATGACCGAGGCCTCGAGGCTCAGGGAATAGATGTTCGGGAAGGGCAGATCCAGCTCATGGAGCAGGTCGAAGGTGCCCGCCGCTGCGTCGCCCTTGAATATCATGACGGTGTCGTAGGTCGACTGCAGGTAAAACGGCTCCATCACGGCACGGTTGGCGAACCATCCGTTCTCAAGCGTGTACACCTCGATGCGCTTGAACCGGTTGGCCTCCCTCGCATGCAGCCACACATCAAGGAAGCTCTTCGACTGGCCGTTGTTGTAGTGATAGCGGCTGCGCAGGTGGAAGGGTGCCATCCACGCGTAGCTGTAGGTATACTCGTGCGTCTCCGTGGTGTCGTCCGGATACAGCACCTGCTTGAAAAGCGGGAAGGCGGTGGCCTTGTCCCAGCCCCAGACCTCGAGGGTGTTCCAATGCGGCTCGAAGTACAGGTAGTGGTTCAGGCCGTCGGGTAGTGAGTCCACCGCGACAAGGTTGCCGGGAAGCTTCGCCCGGGGCAGTTCAAGCGGGCTGGCCGGATCGCTGAAATCAAGGGCCAGCAGGCGGGAACGCGCCTCGTAGTTGGGATACTTTTCCGGACGCTCATGCTCGATGTATTCGGTCACCGAGGCGACCAGCAGCGGTTCCTCCCAGAACCAGCCGGAGGACTGGTTCCAGAAATCCTGGACCGGGTAGCTCTTGTAGGCCGGGATGTCGACCATTCCCTCCGGGCTGATCGTCGACACAAGGTAGCTCAGCGTGGTCTGGTAGTACCAGGGACCCGGCCAGATGGCCATGTCGAGCATGTAGATGTAGTTATTCTGTGTATACTTGGAGGCCCAGAGGACCGAGCCGTCCGCAAGGAGGTGCCCCGCGAAGCTGCCTCCCATGTAGGGCACCCCTTCCAGCGTCTTCTCGTCGAGGAGAGCCGGCGCCATCGGGTCGGCGAGGTCGTACACCCGCACGACCAGCGACTGCTTTTCGGGAATCTGCCAATATTCCGCCGGTGCAGCCGGCGTGACATCCTGTAGCAGGACCAGGCGATCCCCCTCGTGCGCAACGCCGATCAGCCGGCCGGAGGCAAGGGCGACTTCCGCCGCGGGGATGTTGGGCTCGGCCTTTGAGGTCACATACAGCACCGGATCGGCCATCTCGGTGGGATCGTAGGGATAGCGCCAATACCAGTAGCCGTAAAGGGATTCCGGGGACTCGAGCTGCAGCCAGTAATCCCCGTGGGGGATCAGGTGCTGAACGTTCCAGGCCAGGGTGGCGGAGCCTCCCTCGACCGGCACGTCCGGATCGGTGACGTCGGTCGTCACCACTTCCCGGCCGGACACGGTGATGACGGTGTTCTCCTTGAGATCCCCGCGCCTCGGCACATCGATGTGCTGGATCTGCCCACGCAGCTGGAGCTGGTCCTCTTCATCCCAGGTGATCAACTGCATCGCCTGGATCTGGGCCCCCGACTCCCATGACCAGCTTGTGAAGGGCAGCATCAGGAGCCTGGATTCCGGGAAAAAGGAGATGGCCTGGTCGTCGTACTGGGCCTCGCTCCAGGCCCAGGAATCCTCGCCCAGGAAAACGCGGTCCCGCAGGCTCATGTTGGCGGGGTCGGCGACGTCGAAGATCGACACGGTGAGGTTTCGTTCCTCGACCCCGACGGCGAAAAGCTTGTCGTCCACCCACTCGATGTAGTTGGACCAGCCGGGAACTTCGAGCTCGCCGGCGACCACCGGATGCGTGGGATTGCTGTTGTCGATGGAGAACAACGGATCAACGAAAAGGAAGGTCACGATGTAGACGGTGTCACCATAAAACCGCGACGCGAAGAGGGTTTCACCCGGGGCCAGGTCGAGGGAGCCGATCTTGGCGAACCCGTCTTCCCCGAGAAGGAAGTTCTCGAGCTTGGTGGCCCGGGAGAACTGCCCCGTGCTCCAGTCGGCCTGCTGGGAAATGGTGGTCAGGAGGCCGTCGTTGAAGTTCATCTTGAACTTGTCGTGGAGGATCCCGGAAAGCCTGGCCACGCCGACCTCCTCGGGAATCCCGTTTTCTCCCGGCACCAGGACGTGCACTTCCGAACGCCAGCGGTAGCGCCAGTCAAGGGAGGAGTGGTACCACTTGTTGAGGCTCAGCAGGATGCCGTCCGGCTGTGCGGTCAGGACCGCGTCCAGGTAGCCGTCCCCCTCGAAGGTCTGCACGTCGACCACACGGTCCTGAACGCCCTGGGCCAGGGAAATCGTGTACAACCGGATCAACGGGGCGTTGCGCATTTCGCCATCGGGATTGATTTCCTCGACCCACTCGCGGGTCATCACGTAAAGGAAGTCGTTGTAACGGCGGCTATCCATGTAACAGCCGGCTTCCAGTTCCACAGTGTCGGCCAGGCTGAGGGCCGTCCCGTCAAACTGGAGGAACTGCAGTGCCAGTTTCTCGCCGCCCCAGTAGCTGCCGGTGCCGATGAGGATGATCCGGCCGCCTTCCATGGCGTACAAATCCTCGCCCTTGGCAGGATAGCGGTAGTAATCCAGCCAGGCCGGCGCCAGGGTGTCCGTCATGTCGACGACCTGAAGGCCGCGATACTGGTTGTAAAAATAAAGGGTGGAGTCCTGCCATGCCCAGATGTCGGCCTCCTCGATGACCGGTTCCTCCTTGGGAGCCCCGCCGCCGGCGTCGACCTCGGGCCCGTAATTGCGGTAATCGGTGGGGGGATAATCCACATAGGCCGCGTCGGGAACCATCGAATTCTGGACCTTACCGGCAAAGGGGGACGGGGCCGCTGAACCGAGCACGCGGAGTTGCGCCTGTCCATATTCCTCCGGCAGGGCGATCTTCAGCCACCCGCTGTCGGCGGTGTCCCGGTATCCCGAGGCAATGGCCAGCCAGCGGCCGGTTTCCGAATCCATGGCCTCCACGCGCACCTGTTGGACGTTGTCCTCGACGCGAACGAGAACAGCATCGCTACCAATTTGGCCCAGCGCGGAGCCTCCCAAGGCCAGCCAAAAACACGAAAATGGGATAAGAAGTCGCTTCGCTTTCATAGAACCCTCCATATTCAACAATAGACCCGTTGAAAACCCGGGTCAAACATCTTATACAGCGGATTCCGGGATTTGTTCCCGGAAAAACCGGTAAAAAGGGCTCAGTCGTCTCCCCCGCCGAAGAGCTTCTTGATCCCGTCGACGGTGCTGCCTGGGGAACTGGCGGCAGCCTGGATGACCTGGTTAAGGACCACGGACATCACCTCGAAGGCCATCTCATCCGGGGTTATGCCGCCTTCGTCGGTGCCGATGTCGCGCAGGACGATTTTGGGAATGGGGACCGGGACCGTGGCGCCGGCCACGCTGAGGGACACCTGGCCCTCCTCAATGACCAGTTCCTGGATCTCGATCCGGATGCCCGTGTCCTCGTATTTTTCCGGCGGGGCCTCGGCATCCTCGGCCGGGCGGCCCGAGGCGGCCTTCACGTTGTTGAGGATCTCCTTGATGTTGGAAGTGAGCAGCTTCCGTTCATAATTGAACTTCGGTTGGTAGACGTGCACCTTCTCGATGAGGATCCGGTCACCAAGAATGGACAAGGGAGCGACATCGACGTGCGCGCTGCCGAAGGAGATGGAGTAGTCGGACTTGTAGCCCTCCGGGTTCCCGAGAACAAAGCCCTTCACCGTGCCGGAACCAGTCAGCGGCGATACCCGCAGGCTTTCCATGGTCACCGGAGTCATGGTCACCTGGGGAACAAAGGCGTTCACCCCGGCCACCGCCACCTTGCTGATCAGCATGCCGCCGAACCAATAGAGCCCCACCAGGGCGATCACCACAACTACCAGAATTCCAATGAGTGACTTCTTCATCATGGGCGAGGTTTATAAGGAATTCCGCTTGAGAAGCAAAACCAAAGTGTCACGGGCATCCCAGGTGTCGCAGGCATCCCTTCCTGCGACACTTCCAGTTCTTGCAATTCAGAAGATATCGAATAGAAATCCCTTATCGCAACCGCACCTCCAATCCAGACAATCGCCCTTGCCGGAGCCAGCGGCTTCGTGGGCACATCGCTGCGGATGGCGCTGGGGGAGCAGTACCGCTGGATTGCCCTGACGAGGTCCGATACGGTGGCCCGGACAAAGCCGGGGAGCACGGGAACGGAATGGCGCCAATGCGACCTGTACTCACTCCCGCAGGTCCGTGCCTCCCTCGAGGGGGCCGACCAGGCGGTCTACATGGTGCACTCCATGCTTCCCTCCAGCCGCCTGGTGCAGGGGAATTTCCGCGACATGGACCTGCTCCTTGCGGACAATTTCATCCGGGCGGCCGAAGATGCCGGCATCCGGCGGGTCATCTACCTGGGTGGTCTGATTCCGCATCACGAGGAGGAGTCCCACCTGTCCCCTCATCTGGCCAGCCGGCTGGAGGTCGAACGGGTCCTGAAGGGGCACTCCCTGCCGGTGACGGTCCTGCGGGCCGGGCTCATCTTCGGGCCGGGTGGCTCCTCCGCCCGCATGCTGATGAACCTGACCCGGCGCCTGCCGGTCATGATCCTCCCGGCCTGGACCGATAACACCACCCAGTCCATCGACATCAAGGACGTGGTCCGGGCCTTTGAGTTGGTTCTGCAATCGGACACCCTGACCGGCACCTATGACCTGGCCGGCCACCCCCCCATGACCTACCGGGACATGATCCTGCGCACCGGCATCGTCCTCGGCCGGGAAACGGCCTCCCTGAAGCTGCCGGCCAATTTCTTCCGTTTCAGCCGCCTCTGGGTGAGTCTTTTCAGCGGGACCCCGCCCCATCTGGTCAATCCCCTCCTCGAAAGCCTGCGCCACGACCTGCGGGCACGGAACAACCCGGTCATGGAAGCGATCCGGGAGGACGCCACGCCCTTCGAGGAAAGCGTGCGCGAAGCCGTCGGGCCGGATGGGCGACCCCTGCCGAACCCGCGCGACTTCACCCAGCCCGGCGACCGCCAACGTCTCCGGGAAGCCCGCCGGGTCCGCTCCATCCAGCGCATGCCGCTTCCGGATAGCTGGTCCGCCCGGCAGCTCAGCGACAGCTACGCGAAGTGGATCGCCGGGGCCTCCTGCGGGATCATCCGCGAGCGGCGGGATGAAAACGGCGTGCTTTCGCTCAGTTTCCTCCTCCGCCGATGGGTCCTTCTCGAGCTGACCCCCACGCCCTACTCCGTCGACTCCCAGTTCCGCCGCGCCTACTATGTCACCGGCGGCATCCTGGCCCGGAAAGTTGATCCTCCGGGGCGCTTCGAATTGCGCATCTTCCCTGAAATGAAATGCCTCATCGCCGCCATTCACGGATACCAGCCCCGACTCCCCTGGTGGCTCTACATCTATACCCAGGCCATCATCCATGTCTGCGTCATGGCCGGGTTCCGGCGGCACCTCGGCCGCCTCTGCCGCGGAAAATCCCGGCAGTAAACGTCAAAGTTTCCATATCAGCACATTGGGATTTGACGTGGGGTCCGCCTCAGGGAATTTTCCCTCCGTCGGATTATGGATACGGTTGCTCCCTTCCCAAAGGGTCGGCGCGCCGCGTGCGTGCGGGCTATTCTTTCTTTCGGATTCACCCTGCTGGCGGCCCTCGGGCTTTCAGCGGATCCCTGGCAGGCGCCAGCCAGCTACTACAGCGGGGCCACGGGCACCGGTGAGACGCTCAAATTAAACCTGACGGTCGCCATGGCCACCGGGCACATTCAAGCCACCTACGGTGACTACCGCTATATGTCGCCCGTGATCGATGCCGACCTGAGCCAGCCGGGTAACATTATTCTGGTGTATAACCGGGCATCGGTCAGTGGTGCCTGGGACTTGGGCAACACCTGGAACCGGGAGCATGTCTGGCCCCAATCCCTCCAGCCCGGCGATGCAAGCAATTCCTCAACGGGAAACCTGGGCGACCCGCATGCCCTTCGCCCATGCAATCCCAGCATCAATTCCTCCCGTGGCAACAAGCCCTTTGGATTTGAAGACACAACCGGGACCTATGGGTCCCTCGGCTCCTACTACTTTCCCGGTGATTCCGACAAAGGTGACATCGCCCGCAGCCTGTTCTATTCGGATACCCGCTGGACCTCTCTGGGGATTTCGCTGACGGACTCCTTTCCCGGAACGGATGAAATGGGCGATTTATCCTCGCTGATTGCCTGGCACTACCTCGACGTCCCCGACGAGTTCGAACGTCGTCGCAACCATGCGATCTACAGCTATTCCTTCACCGAACGGGACGGCTCGACTACTACCAACATTTACTCGACCAATAACCGCAACGCTTACGTCGATCGACCCGAGTTCGTCTGGTCGGTGTACGTGGGCAACAACGACTCCCAGCTCTATGTCGGCAGCGGGCCCGACCTCAATGGAGGCTCCTCGGTGGACGTGAACCTGGGGCCGGTATTTGTCGGCTCCGCCCTCCCCGCTGAGCAGGCAGTAATGCTGTACCGCACCGGATTTGACGGCACTTACTACGAAGTGGCCCCCTTCGGGAGCGCGACTTCATCCATTGAAGGCCGTTATAATGCCTTCCCCATCAATGCCACAGGCTTTGACAGCACAACCCTTCTGGTCGGGCTCGATGGATCGACGACCTCCGCGGGGCAGCTCTCCGGCACCGTCGTCATCGACAACCTTGACATCACAACCACTCCCGGCACGAACGGATTGGGTGCCGAGGATCAGAACGACGTCATCAACGTCTTCCTGGACGTTCTGGATCGCTCCAATGGTTCATTCGCCCCCGATAGTGACACGAATGTGCTCATCTATGATTTCGGCACGATCCCCAAGGGGGCCGGGGACGCAACGGTCGGATTCGACATCTTCAACCTCGTTGCAACAGCTGGCTACACCGCATCCCTGGACGCCACCGCCGGAACCGCAGCGGGCGACACCGGCGTTTTGACCACGGACTTTGCCCCTTTTACGGCTTTGGCCCCGGGCTCCAGCGCAAGCTTCAACGCCACTCTGGACGATGCGGTGGTTGGCTCCTTCAGTGCGGTTTACCAATTTCGCGTGTTTGATGACCAGACGATCCCCGGTGCCACGGAGGGTAACGTTCTTCAACTGGAGCTGACCGGTGAAGTTAGCGCGAGTGTAAGCCCCTCCATTTCCATCACCAGGATAAGCGGC
>JBNGDP010000002.1:94755-95666 GCA_049975345.1 Oceanipulchritudo sp.
GCGGCAACTCCCTGCAGATAGAATTTACCGGTATTCTCCAGTCCAGCGAGGCCCTGGATGGTTGGGCCGACCTGGACCCGCAGCCAAGCAGTCCTTACATCTGGAGCCCGAGCCCTTCCGAGCCCAGGCTGTTTTTCCGGGCGAGGGACTAGTTCGAAGCGGATCGAGGTCATCCAATACCTGAGGCCCCACTCATTGGGTGTCAGTGGGGAAGATTTCTTCCTTGCCAGCGGAGGGGATTTACTGTTTTTTAACGATTGTTTGGAATGAAGTGCGGCAAACTCACTACAACGATCCTGGGCCACATACTGTTCGCGGGAATGGTCCTCACCTCCGCAAGCGGCGCGGTCTTTAATTCGCTGGATTGGCTGCCGGTCACCTCCAGCATCAACATCTCCTTTGACGCTATCCAATCGGAATTCGGAGCCGGGGGCGCCTACGAGGGATACCGTCACGCCACCCTGCAGGAAACCACGGACCTGGCCACCGGCTTTGGGTACAGCTTTTCCGCCACCCCGGAAGAGAACTCCGCCGCCATCGAGGACCTGCACAGTTTCCTCGGCACCACCGCCTTCCGCACCCTTCCCTACTACCAGTTTTCCACCCTCGGCTACACCGCCGACGGTACCCGCTTCGATATCCGTCTGGTCATGATTGATGTGAACACCCCCGCCACCTGGCAGGGGGACGTCTACGAGACCAATTACGGATTCTTTGACCTCTCCAACGCGGAGATCGGGCACTATCTGGTCCAATCCGTTCCCGAACCGGCACAGCTAGCCCTCCTCATGGGCGTCGGTTCCCTGTTGCTGGTGCTGCACCGCAAGCGGCGGTGAGCGCGGTTCCACAGCGGAGGGGTGACCGCAGAGAGCGCCGGTAGCGCGGAGGGCTACTACCATACCCTCTTGATA